>DATLPT010000151.1:0-3349 GCA_035535635.1 Lapillicoccus sp.
TCGTGGTCAACACCGGCGTCGTGGACTGCAGGTCCTCGTTGCGGGTGGCGAGGGATCCCGCCACCGCCCAGAGGCAGGCCAGCGCCGCGAACCCGGCCACGAAGAAGACGAGGAACCACGCCGCAGAGGCCGCGACGAGACCGATCTGCGCCGCATACGAGGTGAACGCCATGCCCACCAGTCCGACCCCGACGAAAAGGACCATCTGAGCCAGCGCGAGGAGGACGTTGCCGAGCACCTTGCCGGCCAGCAGCTGCCGCAACGGCACCGCGCTGACGAGGATCTCGACGACCCGGGACTGCTTCTCCTCGACGACGCTGGTGGCGATGGTCATCCCGAACATGATCGACGCGACGTAGAACAGGAAGCTGAAGATGAAGCCGACGGCGGTCTTCAAGCCCTCATTGGAGTCGGGGTCCAGGAGCTGCGGCGTGACCGTGCCGCCGGCGGTCAGGGCAGCGGCGGTGGTGCCGGCGGACTGCGCGTTCGCCGCCAGGGTGCGGTCGCCGACGACCTCAGTGACGTATGCGGTCATGCTCGGCTTGAGGTCGGTCTTGCCGACCAGCCGCCAGCCGTCGGCGTCGTGGACCAGGCCGACATCGGCCCGCCCGTCACGGACCGCGGCCTCGACTGCGGCGGCATCCGGGGCGTCGTCGACGGTGAGGTTCACGGCGTCCTCGCGCTGCGAGGCGGTCTGGCCCACCTGCTGCATCACCTGCCGCGCGCCTTCACCGGAGACCACCGCAGTGACGTCGTTGCTCTTGCCGGAGAGAAAAGCCTGCAGGCCCAGCCCACCAGCGATGAGGAGAAGAGTGACGAGGGTGCCGACGACGAAGTTGCGGTCACGCAGCTTGACGACGATCTCGCGCACCATGACGATCGGCCAGACCGCCTGACCGCTGGTGCGGGGCGCCTCGGGGGCGTCGAGGTCGGTGGTCGTGCGTGTCGTGATGGCGGCGCTCATGCGGTGACCTCCCGGTAGATCTCACTGAGGCTGGGGACGAGGGTGCTGAGCTCGCGGACGGAGCCGCGCCGCAGGGCCTCGCGCAGGATGCGGTCAGAGGCGTCGGCGGCGACCAGCTCGAGGACGGCGACGGGTCCGTCGACGTCGACGACGGCCACGCCCGGCACGTCGCGGACCCAGCCGGCGTCGGCGGTGCCGCCGGCCGGGCCGGAGGCGACAACGAGCCGGTGCAGGGTGCGACCTCGGTGGCGCAGGTCCTCGACCTTGCCTTCCGCGACGACGCGGCCCGCGGCCAGTACGACGAGGTCGTCGCAGATCCGCTCGACCAGGTCGAGCTGATGTGACGAGAACAGAACCGGCACGCCGCGCCCGGCCTGCTCGCGCAGGAGGTCGGCCATCGCGTCGACGGCGTCGGGGTCGAGGCCCGAGAACGGCTCGTCGAGGATGAGCGCCGTCGGCGAGGACATCACCGCGGCGGCGATCTGCACACGCTGCTGGTTGCCCAGCGAGAGCGACTCGAGGGTGTCGTTGGCGCGGTCGGCGAGGCCGAACCGTTCCAGGTA
The DNA here is from genome assembly GCA_035535635.1 of Lapillicoccus sp. Classification (GTDB taxonomy): domain Bacteria; phylum Actinomycetota; class Actinomycetes; order Actinomycetales; family Dermatophilaceae; genus Lapillicoccus. The sequence continues at coordinate 1,528 of DATLPT010000151.1, forward strand.
CTCCTGCCCCGCGCGGCGCGCCGCCGCCGCGGTCATGCCGTGGAGGCGGCCCAGGTAGACCAGCTGGAAGAGCACCGGCTGCTTGGGATATAGGCCGCGCTCCTCGGGCATGTACCCGAACCGGGCCCGGTCCTCCCACGCGACGGGGCGCCCCCGCCAGAGCACCTCGCCCGCGGTGGGCTCGAGGATGCCCATGATCATCCGCATCGTCGTCGTCTTGCCGGCGCCGTTCCCGCCGACGAAGCCGGTGAGGCCGCCGGGTCGCACGGTCACGTTCACGTCGTCGACGGCGCGCTGGTCGCCGAACAGCCTGGTCAGTCCCCTGGTCTCGAGCATGGCTCCACGCTAGGGGGGTGCCGCCAGCGAGGGATCAGCCCACAGGCGGAATGTGGCTGTCCCTCTCAGGACGGATGAGGCCTGCTTCGTGCGCCAGGACGACCGCCTGCACCCGGTCGCGCAGGTGCAGCTTGGCCAGCACGTTCGACACGTGTGTCTTGACCGTCGCCTCACCGACGAACAGCTCGGTCGCGATCTCGGCGTTGCTCAGCCCTTTGCCGACCAGGACCAGGACCTCACGCTCCCGGTTCGTGAGGAGGTCGAGCGCCTTGGATGGCGTTGCCGGAGAACCCTTTTCGATCGTATGCGTCGTATCGCCGGTCGTCATCCGCTCGATGACCCGGCGGGTCACCTCGGGGGCCAGCAGGGCATGGCCGTTCCCCACCACCCGGACCGCGTCGACGAGCTTCTCCGGTTCCGCGTTCTTGAGGAGGAACCCGCTCGCTCCCGCGCGCAGACCGTCGACGAGGTAGTCGTCGCTGTCGAAGGTCGTCAGAATGATGACCTTGGCCAGGTCGAGCGCGACGATCTCGCGGGTCGCCTCGATGCCATCCGTTCCGGGCATCTGGACGTCCATGAGGACGACGTCCGGCCGCAGTCGCGTGACGACGTCGACGGCGGCCGTACCGTCGCTGGCCTCGCCGACCACCTCGAGGTCAGGTTCGACCCCGAGGATCATTGAGAAGCCGGAGCGGACCAGCGCCTGGTCGTCGACGACGACGACGCGCAGGGTCTGGGCGACCGAGTGCGTCATCGGCCGGACTCGACGGGCTCCCGCGCGGGAACCAGCGTCGCGGACGTCTCCGCCGGGTCCTCGTCGCCGTGCCGGCGGGCCAGCGGCAGCCGGACGCGGACCCGGAACCCGCCGGTCGCCCGTGGGCCGATCTCCAGCGAGCCGTCGAGGGAGGCGACGCGCTCACGCATACCGAGCAGTCCGAGACCCGTACCCGACGTCCCCGTCCGGGGACGCCCGGCGTCGAGCACCTCGACCTCGGCGAACCCGCTCGGACCGGACCCGCTGACCCGGAGGACCACGGTCGCCGCCGACGCGGTCGAGTGCCGGCGGACGTTGTGGAGGGCCTCCTGGACCGTGCGGTAGAGCGTCAACCCAACGGCGGGCCCCACGTCGGCGGCCGCGTCGGGCGGGTTGGCCACGATGGAGAAGGTCACGTCGAGACCCTGGCCCCGGACCTGGTCGACGAGGCCGGGGATGGCGTCCACCGAGGGTTCCGGCGCGCGGTCGGGCTCGGCGGGGAGGCGCTCGCCCTGACGCAGGGTGCCGAGCAGCGCGCGCATCTCAGTGACCGCCTCGCGGGCCGACGACTCGACGGAGGCGAGGGCCGAGGACGCAGCCTTCGGGTCGACGTCGAGCACCCGGCGCGCCGCGGCGGCCTGGACGCCCATGACGGAGACGTGGTGGGCGACCACGTCGTGGAGCTCGCGGGCGATGCGCAGCCGCTCCTCGACGACGGCGTGCTCCTTGAGC
>DATLPT010000152.1:0-7731 GCA_035535635.1 Lapillicoccus sp.
GCAGTTCGCAGCGCCGCTCCACCCTTGTTCGTCTCCGGTTTCGAAAGTCCGTCTTCGAAAGGGTCAGCCATGCAGCTCGGTCTCATCGGTCTCGGCAAGATGGGCGGCAACATGCGGGAGCGCCTGCGCAAAGCGGGTCACGAGGTGGTCGGCTTCGACTTCAACCCCGAGATCTCCGACGTCAAGACCCTCCCGGCGCTCGTCAAGGCGCTCGACGCCCCGCGGGTCGTGTGGGTCATGGTGCCGGCCGGTGCGCCGACGCGCGGCACGGTCGAGAAGCTGTCCGGACTGCTCGACAAGGGCGACCTGGTCATCGATGGCGGCAACTCACGCTTCACCGACGATTTCGAGAACGCGAAACTGTTGAAGACCAACGGCATCGGCTACGTGGACTGCGGCGTGTCCGGGGGCATCTGGGGTCTCGAGAACGGCTACGGCCTGATGTGCGGCGGAGACAAGAAGTGGGTCCAAAAGGCGATGCCGATCTTCGACGCGTTGCGTCCTGAGGGTCCGCGCGACGAGGGCTTCGTGCACGCCGGCGAGGTCGGGGCCGGGCACTACGCCAAGATGGTCCACAACGGGATCGAGTACGGCCTCATGGCGGCCTACGGCGAAGGCTACGAGCTGCTCGAGAAGAAGGACATCATCAAGGACGTCCCGGGGTGCTTCAAGGCGTGGAGCCGGGGCACCGTGGTCCGGTCCTGGCTGCTCGACCTCCTGGTCACCGCGCTCGAGGAGGACCCGAACCTCGACAACGTCTCGGGCTACACCGTCGACTCCGGCGAAGGTCGCTGGACCGTCGAGGAGGCCATCGCCAACTCCGTGCCGATGCCGATCATCTCCACGTCGTTGTTCCAGCGGTTCGCGTCCCGCCAGGACGAGTCGCCGACCATGCAGGCGGTCGCCGCGCTGCGTGGCCAGTTCGGCGGTCACGCCGTCATGACCTACGAGGAGGGCAAGCGGCTGCGCAAGGGCGAGGCCCCGGAGACACCTGCCCAGGTCAAGCGCGAAGCGAAAGAGGACAAGCCGGCCGAGGAGGAGGCCGTCCGCAAGGGGCGCAAGGCCGCCAGTGCAGGTCCGTCCTCGGGCACCGGTTCGACGACGTCGCGCGGCGAGCGCAAGTCCACCCAGAAGACGGGCACGAAGCGCGGACGCAAAGCCGCCACCGCCGGACCGACGTCAGGGTCCGGCTCCACGGGATGAGAGGAACCCCCCGAAGTTCTCCGCTTTGCTCCACCACTTCGCGGGGACCCCGACCGTGCACGTCCGTCACCTGAGCGTCACGGACTACCGCAGCTACCCCACGGCCGAGCTGCCTCTCGGTCCGGGCGTCACCACCCTGGTCGGTCCGAACGGGCAGGGGAAGACCAACCTCGTCGAGGCCGTCGGCTACCTCGCCACCCTCTCGAGCCACCGCGTCACGACCGACCAGCCGCTGGTCCGCTTCGGCGCGGATCGAGCAGTGATCCGCGGCGTCGTCGTCCGGGACGGCCGAGAGACGCTCGTCGAGCTCGAGCTCAACCCCGGCCGCGCCAACCGGGCCCGGCTCAACCGCGCGCCGATGCCGCGGCCGCGTGAGGTTCTCGGCACGATGCGCTCGGTCCTCTTCGCGCCGGAGGACCTGTCCCTCGTCAAGGGCGCGCCGGCCGGCCGGCGCGCCTTCCTCGACGACCTGCTCGTCCAGCGCCAACCGCGGTGGTCGGCGGTCCGGTCGGACTACGACAAGGTGCTCAAGCAGCGCAGCGCCCTGCTCAAGTCCGCGGCGCCGGTCCTGCGGCGTGGCGCCCGCCGGCGGCCCGAGCGGTTCACCGCCTACGGAGAGCCTGTCGAAGAGGCTCGCGCATCGGCGTTGCACACCCTCGACGTGTGGGACGCCCAGCTCGCCCGGTTCGGCGCCCAGCTCCTCTCCGGGCGGTTGCGCCTCCTCAGCGACCTGCGCCCGCACCTCCTCGAGGCGTACGCCGCCGTCAGCGCCGGCTCCGCCGAAGCTCGCGCCGTCTACCGCTCGAGCCTGCGCGAGAAGGCCTCCGTGACGTTGACGGCCGGTGACCCGCCGGATCTCGAACTCCTCGAAAAGGAACTCCTCGCCGGCCTCGCCGAGGTGCGCGACCAGGAGATCGAGCGCGGCGTCAGCCTCGTCGGCCCGCACCGCGACGACCTCCACCTCGTCCTCGGCGACCTGCCCGCCAAGGGGTATGCCAGCCACGGCGAGTGCTGGTCGTTCGCGCTGGGACTCAAGCTCGCCGCATACCACCTCCTGCGCGCCGACCTCGGCGAGGACCCGGTCCTCGTCCTCGACGACGTCTTCGCCGAACTCGACTCGGGGCGACGCGAGCGGCTGGCCCACCTCGTGGAGGACTGCGAACAGGTCCTCATCACCGCGGCCGTCGAGGCCGACGTGCCCGCCGGGCTGCGCGAACGCGGGACGACCTTTGCGGTGGCGCTGGGTGAGGTGACCCGTGTCGCCTGACGACTCCGTACCCGGCCGGGAGGATGAGGACGAGGCGGCCGCCGCGGCCGCTGCGCTCGCGCTCGCCCGGGCGCGAAAAGCGGCTGCCGACAAGGGACTTCGTCCGGGGCTCAAGCCACTTCGCCGACGCCGTCGCCCCAACCAGCCGCAAGGAACGCCCAGTGGCAGCGGTCCTGACGCGCGCGACCCGATGCTGCTCGGAGAGCAGCTGGAGAAGTTCGTCAGCGACCGCGGCTGGGAGGTCGACGTGGCCGTGGGTTCGGTCATCGGGCGCTGGCCGCAGCTCGTCGGTCCCGACATCGCCGAGCACGTACAGCCGGTGTCGTTCGAGAACGGCATCCTGACCCTGCGCGCCGTCTCGACGGCATGGGCGACGCAGATGCGGCTGTTGACCTCCGTACTGCTGGGCCGGCTCGAGCAGGAGGTCGGCGCCGGCACCGTGACCGAGGTGGTCGTCACCGGACCGAGCGGGCCGACCTGGGCGAAGGGTCGTCGGAGGGCACCCGGCCGGGGCCCTCGAGACACGTACGGCTGAGTTCCTAGACTCGTTCGGTGAGCCGTTCCGAGCACGTGGTCGCGGTCGACGAGCTGTCGAAGAACATGTTGTCGGTGCGACTCCTCGACGTCCGGTGGCGGCTCGATGACGCGCCCGGCGACGGACGGCAGCGGTTTGCGGTGGGTCACCTCCCCGGAGCCCGGTACCTGGACCTCGAAACGGTGCTGAGCACACAAACCGGCGACCCACTCGACGGACGGCACCCGCTGCCCGACATCGGGTCGCTGACCGCTGGACTGGAGGATATCGGGGTCGAAGTAAACGACGACCTCGTCGTCTACGACGAGCCGGGGTCGTTCGCCGCCGAGCGCGGCTGGTGGGTGCTGCGCTGGGCGGGACTCCGCCCGCGAGTTCTCGACGGCGGCCTGTCGGCGTGGGTCGAGGCCGGCCTTCCGCTTGAGTCGAGTTCCCTGCTGGCGCCCGTGGAACCCCCACGGCGTTCGCAGCTGAACCTCTCTGCCGGACACCTGCCCACCATCGACGCGGACGAGGCGGCGGAGTTCTGCGAGTCGGGGGTGCTCGTCGACGCCCGGGCAGGAGAGCGGTACCGAGGCGAGGTGGAGCCGATCGATCCGCGACCCGGCCACATCCCGGGCGCGGTCAACGTGCCGGCTGCGGACCTCTATGAGAACGGGCGGATGCCGTCGGATGACCGGCTGCGAGAGCTCTTTGCGGCGGCGACGGGTCGGCGGTCGGTCGGGTCGCTGCCGGCCGATCCTGCGGTCGCCGCATACTGTGGGTCCGGTGTCGCGGCCGCCCGTGACGTGCTTGCGCTGGCCGTGCTCGGTGTCCCTGCGGCACTCTTTCCGGGCTCCTGGTCGGCGTGGTCCAACGACCCGCTGCGGCGGGCCGCGCTCGGCCGGCGCGCCGATCGCTGAACCTTGGACAGCCCGGTCCGGTTTCCACAACATCTGTGGATATCGGCTGGGGACGGACCGGCGTTCGGGCAGGATCGGCGGAGGCGGCAGACGCCCCGAGAACGCCGTCGAGGACCCAGGCACGACCCCCGACACCTGCGAACGGGTTTTTGACGCGGAAACGGGGCGTGGCGGGGCTCCTGAGGCACGTTCGGCGAGCCGGCACCTGTAGAATGAAGGGTCAAAGGCGGCCAGCTGTCGCACGCCCGTTGCACTCCACCGGGCAGCGCCGGCAGGCCGCTCGTCATGAACAGCATCGCGTCACGCCGGACCGGCTCCCGGCAGCGTGGCGGGCGGTGCACGAAGGAGCATCGTGTCCGAGGCCGAGACCAGGGCGATGAAGACCCCGTCGACCACGTCGGCGGAGGCTCCGAACCCGGCCAACGCCGTGGATCAGGAAAGTCTGGAATCTGACGCCGCACCGGCCTACGACGCCTCGGCCATCCAGGTCCTTGAGGGCCTCGAGGCCGTGCGGAAGCGCCCGGGCATGTACATCGGCTCCACCGGCGAGCGCGGCCTGCACCATCTGGTCTGGGAGATCGTCGACAACTCGGTCGACGAGTCGCTGGCCGGCTACGCCGACCGCATCGACGTGACGATCCGCCCCGACGGTGCGCTCACCGTGGTCGACAACGGCCGAGGCATCCCAACCGGCAAGCGGGCAGGGGAGGACGTGTCCGCGGTCGAGCTGGTTCTCACCCAGCTGCACGCCGGCGGCAAGTTCGGCGGCGGCGGGTACAAGGTCTCCGGCGGTCTCCACGGCGTGGGCTCGTCCGTCGTCAACGCGCTCTCCAGCCGGCTCGACGTAGAAGTCCGCCAGGAGGGTCACGTCTTCCGGATGAGCTTCGACCACGGCGTCCCCCGGGAGCCGCTCTCGCGGGACGAGGCGCTCGACGACCCGGCGCACACCGGCACGACGGTCACGTTCTGGCCGAACCCCGACATCTTCGAGAGCGTCGACTTCGACTTCGAGACGATCCGGACCCGGTTCCAGCAGACCGCGTTCCTCAACAAGGGGCTGACCATCACGCTGCTCGACGAGCGTCCCGAGCCGGCCGCGGACGACGAGGACGACATCGACCTCGACAACGCCGACGCGGTGGTCGACGTAGAGACGGTGATCGAGAACGGCTCGGCGCCGGCCGCCGACCCGGCCACACCGAAGCCGAAGAAGGCCAAGAAGGCGTCATACCGCTACGACGGCGGCCTCGTCGACTACGTGAAGCACCTGGTCGGGTCCAAGCGCGCCGAGCCGATCAACCCCGACGTCATCTCCATCGAGGTCGAGGACAAGAGCCGGGCGCTCGCGCTCGAGCTGGCCATGCAGTGGACCAACGGCTACTCGGAGTCGGTCCACACCTACGCCAACACCGTCAACACCCACGAGGGCGGCACCCACGAGGAGGGGTTCCGCGCGGCGATGACCAAGCTGGTCAACGACTTCGCCCGCAAGAACAACCTCCTCAAGGACAAGGAGGAGAACCTCACCGGCGACGACGTCCGCGAGGGGCTCGTGGCGGTCGTCTCGGTCAAGCTCGGCGAGCCCCAGTTCGAGGGCCAGACCAAGACCAAGCTCGGCAACTCCGAGGTCAAGGGCTTCGTCCAGCGGGCGATGACCGACTCGTTCGGCCACTGGCTCGAGGCGCACCCGCGCGAGGGCCGCGACATCGTCCAAAAGGCGATCCAGGCCGCCGCCGCTCGCATGGCGGCGCGCAAGGCCCGCGAGTCGACCCGGCGTAAAGGCCTCCTCGACGGGGTCGGCCTGCCCGGCAAGCTCAAGGACTGCCAGAGCAAGGACCCGTCGATCTCCGAGGTCTTCATCGTCGAAGGCGACTCGGCCGGCGGGTCGGCGGTCCAGGGCCGCAACCCCCATACCCAGGCGATCCTCCCGATCCGCGGGAAGATCCTCAACGTCGAGAAGGCCCGGATCGACCGCATCCTCGGCAACAACGAGGTCCAGGCGTTGATCACGGCGTTCGGCACCGGCATCGGCGAGGACTTCGACCTGGCCAAGGCGCGCTACCACAAGATCGTGCTGATGGCCGACGCCGACGTCGACTGCATGCACATCCGGACGCTGCTGCTGACGCTGCTGTTCCGGTTCATGCGGCCGCTCATCGAGGCCGGCTACGTCTACCTCGCCCAGCCCCCGCTCTACCGGCTCAAGTGGAGCAACGCCCCGCACGAGTTCGCCTACTCCGACCGCGAGCGCGACGGACTCATCGAGGCGGGGAAGGAACGCGGCTGGCGGCTTCCCAAGGACAACCCGATTCAGCGGTACAAGGGTCTCGGCGAGATGAACTATCACGAGCTGTGGGAGACCACCATGGACCCGGACACGCGGACGCTCCTCCAGGTCACCCTCGCCGACGCGGCCGCCGCGGACGAGATCTTCGCGATCCTCATGGGGGAGGATGTCGAGTCGCGCCGTGGGTTCATCCAGCGCAACGCCCGTGACGTGCGGTTCCTGGACATCTAGTCCGTATGCGTCTTCTCTGCTTTTCGTCCGTCGCGTCGGGGGCGCGTCGCGCGCAGCAGACCATCCGCCCTCGCAAGCTCGGGCTCCCCCGCAAGCGGGAGGTACCCCCGCCGCCAGGCCCGCCGTGCTGGGCGCGGCGCACCCCCATCACTCCTTTGACCTCACCTCCACTTTAAGGACTTCCTGTGAGTGAGCAGCCGCCCCTTGACGGGCCGGACGAGACCGACGCGGACGACTCGACTGATGAGGTCGTCGACGAGCTGGGCACCGCCTCACCGCCGTTGACGGAGGGCGACCGGATCGAGCCGATCGACCTGAACACGGAGATGCAGCGGTCGTACATCGACTACGCGATGGCGGTCATCGTGAGTCGGGCGCTGCCCGATGTGCGGGACGGACTGAAGCCGGTCCACCGGCGGGTCATCTACGGGATGTACGACGGCGGCTACCGGCCGGACCGCGGGTACAACAAGTGCAGTCGGGTCGTCGGCGACGTGATGGGGCAGTACCACCCGCACGGCGACAGTGCGATCTACGACGCCTTGGTGCGTCTCGTGCAGCCGTGGTCACTGCGCTATCCGCTCATCGACGGGCAGGGCAACTTCGGGTCGCGGGGCAACGACGGCGCGGCCGCGATGCGCTACACCGAGTGCCGGATGGCGCCGTTGTCGATGGAGCTGGTGCGCGACATCGACCAGGAGACCGTCGATTTCAAGGACAACTACGACGGACGCAGCCGCGAACCGGTGGTCCTCCCTGCCCGGTTCCCGAACCTGCTCGTCAACGGCTCGGCCGGCATCGCCGTGGGCATGGCGACCCAGATCCCCCCGCACAACCTGCGTGAGGTCGCCGAGGGCGCGGAGTGGTACCTGAGGCACCCCGAGGCCAAGCGCGAGGAGCTGCTCGAGGCCCTGATGGGCATCATCAAGGGCCCGGACTTCCCGACCGCGGCCCTCATCATGGGCCGGAAGGGGATCGAGGACGCATACCGGACCGGCCGGGGCGCGATCATCATGCGCGCCGTCGTGGAGGTCGAGGAGATCCAGGGCCGGCAGTGCCTCGTCGTCACCGAGCTGCCGTACCAGGTCAACCCCGACCTGCTCGCGCAGAAGATCGCCGAGCTGGTGCGCGAGGGCCGCGTCTCGGGCATCGCCGACATCCGTGATGAGACCTCCGGCCGCAACGGCCAGCGCCTGGTCGTCGTCCTCAAGCGCGACGCCGTGGCCAAGGTCGTCCTCAACAACCTCTACAAGCACACCCAGCTGCAGGACAACTTCGGCGCCAACATGCTCGCGCTGGTCGACGGTGT
>DATLPT010000153.1:0-1825 GCA_035535635.1 Lapillicoccus sp.
CAGCGCTGACACTCACGGACCACCGACGCAGAGAAGCCGGGCGACACGATGTAGCGGGCGCCCGCCTCCAAGGCGGCCTCGACCTGCGCTGGACGAAGGACGGTCCCGGCGCCGACGAGCAGGTCGGGGTTCTCGGCCAAGGCGCGGAGCGACTCGAGCGCCGTGTCGGTGCGGAGCGTGACCTCGGCGCACGGCAGCCCGCCGAGGAGGAGGGCTGAGCCGAGCGCCGCGGCTCGCGACGGCGCGTCGATGACGACCACGGGGATCACGCCCAGCTCGCCCAGACGGGCGAGGACGGGTGAGCCGCTCACCGACCGAGCCATCCCCCGTCGACCGGCAGGACGATGCCGTTGACGTAGTCCGAGGCAGCGGACGCCAGGAACACGGTCGCCCCCGCGAGATCGGATGGTTGACCCCAGCGACCGGCCGGGATGCGCTCCAGGATCGAGCGGTGCCGGTCGGGGTCGTCGTACAACGCCTGGGTGTTGTCGGTGGCGATATAACCGGGCGCGATCGCGTTGACGTTCACGCCCCTCGACGCCCACTCGTTGGACAGCGCCTTGGTGAGCCCGACGAGGCCGCTCTTGGCGGCGGTGTAGCCGGGCACGTTGATCCCGCCCTGGAAGCTCAGCAACGAGGCCGTGAAGATGACCTTGCCGCTTCCCCGGGCGATCATCGAGCGGCCGATCTCACGGGTGAGGACGAACTGGCTCGTCAGGTCGACCTGCAGGACGCGGTCCCAGTCCTCGTCGGTGTGCTCGGCCGCGGGTGCGCGCGCGATGGTGCCTGCGTTGTTGACCAGGACGTCCACCGGCTTGCCGAGGTCATTCAGCTGGGCGGCCAGCCTGCGTACGTCCTCTGGGTTCGCGAAGTCGGCCGCGAGTCCGGTGAACGCGCGGCCGCAGGCACGTACCCGCTGCTCGAGGACACTGCCCTCGGCCTCCATGGAGGCGCTGACACCGATGATGTCGGCGCCGGCTTCGGCGAGCGCCTCCGCCATGGCCAGGCCGATGCCGCGGCGTGCGCCCGTAACGACGGCGAGCCGGCCGCTCAGGTCGAAGAGCCTGGTCACGCGTCGGCGCTCGCTCGGCAGTCGATGAGGACCTTCATGACCCCGCCGCCACGTTCGAGCTGCACGAACGCGTCGGCGGCCTCCGACAACGGCACCACAGCGGAGATCAGGGCGTCGGCGGGGACGACCCCCGCGGCGACGAGGTCGACCGCGCGCTCGTAGTCGGCGCGTTCGTAGACGCGCGCGCCGATGACGGTGAGCTCACGCCAGAAGAGCCGGAACAGGCTGACTGGTCGCGGCTGTGGATGGATGGCGATGACCACGAGCCGCCCGCGGACGCCGAGGGCGTCGACGGCGGTGTCGAGACCGGGCTGCGATCCGGACACCTCGAAGGCCAGCGGGACTCCGGCGCCGCGGGTCCAGCCTTCAAGGTAGGTGGGAACGTCGTCTCTGGTCGGGTCGAGCACGTCGAAGCCGAGACCGGTGATGACCGAACGTCGGTGGGCGTCGACCTCGAGGACCAGCACCTCGCCACCGGCCTCGCGGGCGACCACCGCGACGAGCAACCCGACGGGACCGCCACCGACCACGAGGACCCGTTCGCCCTTGGCGAGCTGACCGCGCCGGACGTCGTGGACGGCCACGGCTGTGGGCTCGACCAGCGCTGCATCCCGCAGCGAGACCTCGTCCGGGAGCCGGACGAGGATCCGTGACGGCACCGTCCAGGAGGACTGCATGGCGCCGGGGGAATCGATCCCGACGAAGGTCAGTCGCTGGCAGATGTGTTGGTGTCCGGCCAGACACGCAGGACAC
>DATLPT010000154.1:0-5169 GCA_035535635.1 Lapillicoccus sp.
CGCCTGCCTTCGCTCGGCCGGGTTCCGGATGGGCCCGCTCGAGCTCACCGACCTCATCGGCCAGGACGTCAACCTCGCCGTCGGCACCAGCGTGTGGGAGCGGACCGGCAACGACCCCCGGTACGCGCCGGTGCAGCTCCAGCGTGATCTCGTCGCAGAGGGGCGGCTGGGCCGCAAGACCGGGCGAGGGATCTACGCCTATGCGTCGGACGGTCACCCGACGGATGCGGCACCGGACGAGCGCCTGGTCGCCGAGCTGGTCGGCGGACCGGTCCGCACCGACCCGGTAGCCCGGACCGTCGCCATGCTCGTCAACGAGGCCGTCGACCTCGTCCACCGGGGAGAGGCCACGCCGGAGGACGTCGACACCGCCATGGTCCTCGGCACGTCGTACCCCAAGGGCCCGATCGCGTGGGGCCGCGAGCTGGGGCACGCTCGGGTCCGTCGCATCCTCGGGGAGCTCGACGACGCATACCCCGGTGGCCGGTACCGCCCGAGCCGGGCCCTGGAGGCGGGCTCGTGAGCGCGCAGGACCTGACCCACGTCCGTCGCATGTGGGCGGACGATGGCGCGTCCGCCCATCTGGGCATGGACGCGACCCTCATCGAGGTGGACCACGCGGTGGTGCGCATGCCCGTCGGCGACCACATGGTCAACGGCCATGACCTCGCGCACGGCGGATACCTCTTCACGCTGGCCGACTCGGCCTTCGCGCTGGCCTGCAACTCGCGGGGCGAGCTCACCGTCGCCGCCGGAGCCGACATCGTCTTCGTCGCGTCGGCCCGCCTCGGTGACGTGCTCGTCGCGGAGGCGCGGGTGCGGACCGCCTACGGCCGCAGTGGGATCACCGACGTCACCGTCACGCGGGAGTCCGACGGAGCGGTCATCGCCGAGTTCCGAGGACAGTCGCGGTCGCTCCCGAGCCGGTGATGTCACATCCAGCCGGAGGCCCGTGTCTCACCCACAACGGGACACCCACCGACCAAGGAGAAGGCATGTCGACCACCGCCCGCATCCCCCTCGTCGAGTCCGGCGCACTAGTCAAGGCGATGAACTGGTTCACGCAGCACGCGTACGGCACGGTCATGGAGCCGGCCTTGGGCCTGGCCAACAACCGCAGGGTGCTGCTGTCGTCGATGCGCTTCCAGAGGTCCGTCGAGAAGTGGGACGCGGCGGACGACTCGCTCAAGCACCTGGCCACGCTGGCCGCCGCAGCGACGGTGGGCTGCAGCTGGTGCCTTGACTTCGGTTACTGGGTCTCCCACAACAGGGGCGTCGACCCGGCCAAACTCGAGGCGATCACCGCCTGGCGCACCAGCGAGGTCTACACCGACCTCGAACGGCGGGTCATCGAGTACGCCGAGGCGATGTCGACGACGCCGCTGACGGTCACAGACGAGATGGTCGCCGGGCTGCGCGAGCGGATGACCGACGCCGCAGTCGTCGAGCTCACGGCGGCCATCGCGCTGGAGAACTCCTATAGCCGGACCAACGCGGCCCTGGGGTTCACCAGCCAGGGCTTCAAAGAGCAGTGTGAGCTCCGGCCGGCTCGTGCCTGACGAAAAATCGGCCGAGCAATCGGCCGAGGCGCTGGCGGAGCGGTTCGAGGAGCTGCGGCCGCAGCTGGTCGGCGCCGCATACCGGATCCTGGGGACCGTCGCCGACGCAGAGGACGCGGTGCAGGAGACCTGGCTGCGCTGGGCCGACCTCGGACCGAGCCGCCGCAGCGCGGTCCGCGACCCGCGGGCATACCTGCTGACCGTGGCGACCCGGCAGGCGCTCAACCGGGTGCGCCAACAGCAGAACCGCCGCGAGGACTACGTCGGACCGTGGCTCCCCGAACCGGTGGCCACCGACCGGGGACCGGCCGAGAGCGTCGAGCTGGCCGACTCCGTCTCGATGGCCATGCTCGTGGTGCTCGAGTCGCTGTCGCCGCTGGAGCGGGCCGCGTTCGTCCTGCATGACGTCTTCGGGCTGAGCTTCGCCGAGGTGGCGACCACGCTGGACCGCTCCGAGGCGGCCGTTCGGCAGCTAGCCAACCGCGCGCGCGGGCACGTGCACTCGCGCCGCCCCGAGGTTGTCGACCGCTCGCGTCACGACGCGGTCCTCGACCGGTTCGTCCAGCATCTCGCCAGCGGGGACATGGAGAAGTTCATGGCGCTGCTGGCACCGGACGTCGTCCTCATCACCGACGGCGGGGGGGTCAAGCGGGCGGCGCTGCGGCCCATCCACGGTCCGGAGAAGGTCGTCCGCTGGCTGCTCGGCGTCATCCAGCGGCCCGACTACACCGGCGCACCGCGGGTCGAGCTGGCCCGCCTCAACGACGAGACGGCCATTCTTATGTACGTGGCCGATGAGCTCGACACGGTCGCCTTCCTCACCGTGGAGGACCGTGGCGTGACCGCCCTGCACATCGTCCGGAACCCGGACAAGCTCACCGGGATCACCGGCGAGGTGGCGACCGTCGTCGACTGACCTGCTCGACCCCGCGAGTCAGCGAAGGTCCTGGACTCCTTCGTCGGTCAGCTCGTCGGGCTCGATGACGAGCGGGTTGAGGACGCGGTGCAGGAAGGACTTGGTCCGCGCCTCCTTGGGATCGCCGATGACCTCGGCGGGCGGGCCCTCCTCGACGACGTAGCCGCCGTCCATGAACACGACGCGGTCGGCGACCTCGCGGGCGAAGGCCATCTCATGGGTGACGATCATCATCGTCATCCCCTCGGCGGCCAGGGACTTCATGACGGCGAGGACCTCGCCGACCAGCTCGGGGTCGAGCGCGGAGGTGGGCTCGTCGAAGAGCATCAGCTCCGGATCCATCGACAGCGACCGGGCGATGGCCACCCGCTGCTGCTGTCCCCCGGACAGCTGGGCCGGGAAGTCATCCCCCTTGTGCGTCATACCGACGCGCTCGAGGTTGTGGCGAGCCACCTTGTCGGCCTCGCTCTTGCTCCGCTTGAGGACCTTCGTCTGGGCGATGGTGAGGTTCTGCAGCACAGTCAGATGCGGGAAGAGGTTGAACGCCTGGAAGACCATGCCGATCCGCCGACGCACCCGGTCGACGTCGACGTCGGGGTCGGTCATCTCGTCGCCGCCGACGTGGACCGTCCCGGACGTCGGCGTCTCGAGCAGGTTCACACAGCGCAGCAGGGTGGACTTGCCGGACCCCGAGGGGCCGATGACGCAGACCACTTCTCCGGTGGCGACGTCGAGGCTGATGTCCTTGAGGACCTCGTTAGTCCCGAACGATTTCGAGAGGCTCTGGATCGAGATGGCGGGCAGCTCGACGGCGGTGGGTGCGCCCGGGGTATCGGGGATCTTGGGCATCGCGGTCACCGCGCCTTGGCGAAGCGCTTCTCGAGCGCTCGGACGAGGCTCGACAGCGGGAGGGTGATGATGAGGTAGCACAAGGCCCCGACGATGAGCGGCGTGGGGTTCACGGTGCGGTTGAGGAAGTCCTGGCTGAACTTCGTCAGCTCGTACTGCGCGAACGTCACCCCGAGGACGTACACCAGCGACGAGTCCTTGACGAGCAGGATGATCTCGTTGGTGAGGGGCGGGATGACGACCCGGAACGCCTGCGGCAGCACGATGCTCACCATCGTCCTCCCGTAGCTCATCCCCAAGGTGCGGGCGGCCTCGACCTGTCCTCGGGGCACGGCCTGGATCCCGGCCCGGATCGTCTCGGCCATGTAGGCGGCGGCGGTCAGTCCCAGCCCCACCATCACCTTGCCGTAGATGTCACCGGGGAACTGGAAGCCGGGAAAGGCGTTGGGGATGCCGTACGCCACCATGAAGAGGACGACCAGTGCGGGCAGACCGCGGAACAGCTCCACATAGGCGTTCGCGAACCAGCGGTACGGCCCGATCGAGGACAGCTTCATCATCGCGATGATGAGGCCTACTGCCAGACCGAACACGAAGGCCAGTGCCGTGTAGATCAGAGTGTTCTTCAGCCCGATCGTGATGACGCTCGGCCACATCCGCTGGAGGATGTCCAGCCGGAAGAACGCCGCGTTGAACTGCGCCCAGTCGGTCTTGACCGCGAGGAACAGGACGACGAGGATCCCGGCGCCGTACTGGGCCCACCGGGTCAGCCGGGCGCGTTGACGCCGGCTCATCCGCGGTTTCGGAGGCGCTGCCGTGTCGAGGGCCATGGGCGAGCCCTTCCTCTCGTGAAGTCAGCCCGGACGTCGGCCCGATAGCGCGACGGTTACTTCGGCGGAGCCTGGCCGATCCACTTGGTGTAGAGCGCGGCGTAGGTGCCGTCGGACTTCGCCGTCGTGATGGCCCCGTCGACGACCTTCTTCAGGGCGTCGTTGCCGAGCTTCATGCCGAAGCCGTACTGCTCACCGGTGTCGAACTGGGTGGCGACCTTGGTCGCGCCCTTGTCCTCCTTGATGGCCTCGGTCCAGACCGGGAGGTCGTTGATGGCCCCCTCGACCTGGCCCGTCGAGAGGGCCTGGGTCTCCGTGGCGAGGTCCTGGAACTCGACGATCTCGTAGCCGTTCTCCGCCTGCTTGGACTTGGCGTAGTCGAGACCGGTGGTAGCCGCCTGGGCGCCGAGCTTCTTGCCCTTGAGGTCGGCGAGGGTCGCGACCGTCGAGTCCTTCTTGACCAGCAGCGCCTGAGTGGCATCGAAGTACGGGAGCGAGAAGAGGATCGCCTTCTTGCGCTCGTCGGTGATGGTCATGCCGGCGGCGGCGATGTCGCACTTGCCGGTCGACAGGTCCTGACCGGACTTGATGCCCTCGAACGGGGTGTCGACGATGGCCTGCTCGACACCGAGCTTCTTGGCGACGAGGTCCATCATGTCGACGTCGAAGCCGACCGTCTTGCCCGTGTCGTCGTTGGACTGGAACGGCGCATACGGCAGGTGTGTGCACACCGTGAGCTTGCCGGGCGAGATGAGTCGGACACTGGAGGCCCCGGCGGCGCCGGTGGTCGCGCCGGAGCCCCCACCGGCCCCTCCGCTGGAACCTCCGGACGAGCCGGAGCTGCAGGCGGCCAGGCCCAGGGCCGCTGCGGCGGCCACGACGACGAGCGGACGGAAGGCAAAGCGGGAAGTCACGAGAGACCGTTCTCCTGGTTTCGGGGCCGGCACTTACCCGACACTCAGGCGGAATCATGGCACGGGGTCGCCGTCGCAGCGCACCCAGCCAGGTCCCGACG
>DATLPT010000155.1:0-6005 GCA_035535635.1 Lapillicoccus sp.
GGCGCCGATCTAGAGGCCCGCGAGGACGAGTGGGTCGGTTCGCGCCCGTGCACCACGGACGGTCTGCCGCTCATCGGCGTCACTCGCTCACCGCGGGTGTATGCGGCGGGTGGCCACGGGATGTGGGGCATCACCCTCGGACCGGCCACCGGTCGACTGTTGGCCGACCAGATCGTCAACGGCCGGGTCCCGGCCGAGCTGGAGCCGTTCAGCCCGACGCGGTGAGGTCGCGCCCGCACCGGCATACTCGCCGGCATGGACATCACCGAGGTCATCCTCCACCAGCACGGCGAGCAGCGGCGGATGTTCAGCATGCTCGAGGAGTGGCCGCGCGACGACGCGGACGGCCTGGACGCACTGTGGAAGCGCCTCGAGATCCTGCTGGAGGTCCACGCGGAGGCCGAGGAGCGGTTCTTCTACCCCGAGCTGGTCAAGCTCGGTAAGGGCGCCGGTGACGCCGACTCGGTCGAGGAGGAGGTGGAGGACGCGATCAAGGACCACAACGAGATCCGTGAGGCCATCCGTGCGGTTCGGCGGTCGACCGCCGGCGGCAAGGAGTGGTGGAGGGCCGTCACCGAAGCCAACCTCGCCAACAGCGACCACATGGCCGAGGAGGAGCGGCAGGACCTCGCCGACTTCCGCCAACAAACCGAGCTCGAGCTCCGTCACGACATCGCGGTGCAGTTCCTGCGCTTCGAGGCCGACCACTGGGCGACCGGGGTGAAGCCGGTGGACAAGGATCCCGAGGAGTTAGTCGAGCAGAACGAGTCGTCCTGACCCGATGACTCGAGCGTATGCGTCGAGTCTCACCTCGCATGACCACGACTCCATGCCTCTGGTTCGACACCCAGGGTGAAGACGCGGCGACGTTCTACTGCTCGGTCTTCCCCAACTCGCGAATCGTCCGCACGACCCACTACGGCCCGAACACGCCCGGCCGCGAAGGGGCGGTGATGACCGTCGACTTCGAGCTGAACGGACAGAAGTACGTCGCCCTCAACGGCGGACCCGAGTTCACGTTCTCCGAGGCGATCTCGTTCTACATCGAGTGCGCCGACCAGGCCGAGATCGACTACTACTGGGACACCTTGACCGACGGCGGCGAACCCGGCCCCTGCGGCTGGCTCAAGGATAAGTTCGGGTTGTCCTGGCAGGTGGCGCCGACTCGGCTGCTCGAGCTGATCGGCGATCCCGACTCCGAGCGAGCCAATCGGGCGATGCAGGCCATGCTGCAGATGGGCAAGATCATCCTCGCTGACATCGAGAACGCCGCCGACGGCTGAACCGGTCGCCCGCGGCAGAATCGGGCGGGTGAACGGCTACGACGTCGCCGCGGTGCGCGCGCACTTCCCGGCCCTTAAGGAGGGAGCCGCGCACTTCGACGGTCCCGGGGGCACGCAGACACCAGACACCGTCGCGGCGGCCGTGTCCGATGCCATGACGTCGGCGGTCGCGAACCGGGGGACGGTCACGGCGGCCGAACGACGGGCGGAGTCGATCGTCGCCGCGGCCCGGGTGGCCATGGCCGAGCTGCTCGGCCTCGACCCGGGCGAGATCGTCTTCGGGCGGTCGGCGACCGAGCTGACGTTCATGGTGGCCCGAACGCTCGCGGCCGGTTGGGGACCCGGTGACGAGGTCGTCGTCACCCGTCTCGACCACGACGCGAACGTTCGGCCGTGGGTCCTTGCGGCGGAGTCGGTCGGCGCGACCGTGCGATGGGCGTCGTTCCATCCCTCGACGGGGGAGCTCGCGGTCGACGACGTGGCGGCGGTGGTCGGCCCGCGGACCCGGCTGGTGGCGGTGACCGCCGCGTCGAACCTGATCGGCACCAGACCGGACGTGCCGGCTCTCGCATCCGTGGCGCACGAGGTCGGCGCCCAGCTGTACGTCGACGGTGTTCACGCGACCGCGCACGTGCCTACCGACGTGCCCGCCTCGGGTGCGGACTTCTGGGTGTGCTCTCCGTACAAGTTTCTCGGGCCGCATCTGGGCGTGCTGGGGGCGCGGCCGTCGATCTTGGCGCCGCTGCGGCCGTGGAAGTTAGTGCCTTCGACCGATTCTGTGCCCGAGCGGTTCGAGCTGGGGACGCTGCCGTACGAGCTGCTCGCGGGGACCACGGCGGCGGTGGACTTCCTCGCCGACCTGGCCGCAGTCGAGTCGGCGGCCACCCGTCGCGACCGCCTGGTGTCGTCGTTCGAGGCGATCGAGGCATACGAGGACACCATGCTGGGGTGGCTGGAACCGCGGATCCGCGCGCTCCCCGGAGTGACCGTGTACAGCAACGCGCGACGCCGCACCCCGACCTTGCTGTTCACCTCGGCGCACGTGCCGGCGCAGGCGATCCGGGCAGCTCTGGCTCAGAGAGGCGTGAACGCGCCGGCCGGCAGCTTCTACGCGTGGGAGCCCAGCCACCACCTGGGTCTCGGCGCCGAGGGTGGCGTGCGCGTCGGACTGGCGCCGTATTCGGACCAGTCCGACGTCGAGCGACTCATCGACGGCCTGATTGCGGTGTTGACGTGAGGGGACGAATCCTTCAGCCGTCCGCCGCTGCGAGATAGCGGTCAGTCACCAGCCGCTGCACCGCTCGTCCGAGTGGGCCGGATGCCCTCGCCAGCAACGTCGCCGACCGTGATAACGCGGTGATCCGGAACTCGCACTGGCTGGCGATGCGGAGGACGAAGAAGGACTCCTCGCCGGACTCCGAGTGACCGGGCAGTGTGCCGTATGCGAACCCGACACAGTGGTGCTCGATGACGACGTCGACGACCCGGCACAACGCCGGCACGCGGACCGAGCCGTCGAGGCGAACTGGTCCGCTCGCAATCGCCGGACCCGTCGAACGGTGTGATATCCGGCCGGCAACGTAGCAGCGGCAGTCGCCCCGACTTCCGGATAGGTAAGCGCGAGAGCCTGCAGACGTTGGGACTCTGCCGGGTCCATCAACCGGAAAGTCACCCGACTCATTCTCACGTCCGGTTTGGTGAGATATGCCAGTGTCCGGTTGTCTCCATCGGAGGGCTGTGGCCCTCATCAGGGCCCTGATCCTCCGGACCAACCGGAGCTCCCTGTTGTTGGCCCGCTGCGACCACCGCTAGAGCCAGCGGCCGTCCCGCATGATCTCCCGCTCGGCCAGCTCGTTCTCCTCGCGCCAGGCCTGGATCCGCCGCGGCGTCACGTGCAGGTAGACATACGGGCTGCTCAGCTCCCGCGGGTCGAAGCCGGCTCGCTCGGCGAACCGGTCCGCCTCGGCCGGATCGATGTCGGCCATCTCCACGACGCACGCCGTGCCGTGCACCAGCACCACGTCGCGGACGAACCCGATCCCCACCCGAACCCACGGCTGCGCGGCCACGTTCGACGCCGTCCGCGAGTCCGCGCCGGTTCCAAAGACGATGACCGAACCGGTCCAGGCGAAGGACAGCGGCACCATCCACGGCCGCCCGGTCCCCGGGTCGGCGGTGGCGACCCAGGCGTCGACGGTCGTCTCGAGAAGGCGGCGCGTGTCGGTGACCCGCTGCGAGAGCGGCCGTGGGGGAGCGGGTTCGGACGTCACGACGACCCAGTGTGCCTAACGGTGCAGCGCGGCGCCCTTGACGCTCTTGTCGACGGCGTTGCGCGGCCCGACCAGCGCCAGACCGGCGAGAACGAGATCGGCCCCGGCGACCGCGGCTACGACAGCCCGGTTGTTGTCGACGTCGTTGCCGGTCGAGAACATCTCGTCGGTGAAGACTGCGGTTCCGAGCCCTCGGCCGACCGCCCGGACGCGGATGGCTCCGAGCAGGGGGCCCGGCGCCGCATACACCATGATCGGGATACCGAAGGTGGAGAGGTATGCGGTGCCGTCGCCGTCCGCATACGCCTCGCCGAGCAAGTCGGGGCGATGGCCCGCCACCGCGCCGCTGAGGAACGCCGTGGCGTTCAAGGCCTGCCAGCTGGGCAGGTCGTCAGGAAGGACGACGGCGATCTTCTGAGGCGCTGCGGAGACGTCGGTCACGGTTGAAGTCTGAGGTACCGTCGGGCCGACGCAGCTGAAGCCGCGGCTGTGCCCTGCGGAGCCGGGGCTCTGCCGTGAGATCGGAGGGTCGTGGCGGGCGCGAAGGCCGTCGACACCGTCGAGGCGGACGCCGTTCGAGCCGCACCGCGCCGAGCGCGGGAGGTGCTCCTTGCGCCGCCGCGACTGTTCTCGGTGGCGCTGGGCGCCTGGTTCTGGTGGACCTCGTTGGTACCGTCCCTGCTGCCGCGGTCCGCGCTCCTCCAGGGTGTCATCGGAGCCGTCTCGTTCGCCGTGGGCTGGGGCCTGGGAGCACTCGTCGGTCAGGTCTGGGACGGAGTCCTCAGGCGAGCGGGCCGTCGCGATCCTCTGGGCTCGCTCCGAACCTGGCCACGAGTCGCCGTGCTCACGGTCGCCCTCGTCGTGGCGGTCGTCGGCACAGTGCTGTGGCTGCGCTGGCAGAACGACCAGCGCCGGGTGGTCGGACCGGACGAGGTGCTCGGCCTGGGCGCCGCGCTGACGATGTTGGTCGTGACGCTCGTGCTCGTCGCGGTCGTCGTCCTGCTCGGCCGCTTGGTGCGTCTCCTGGTCCTCCGGATCGACGAGCAGCTGCCTCGTCGATGGCCGGTGCCGGCCCGACATCTGGTGGCCGTCACCTCGTTCGGCGCCGTGGTCGTCGCCGGCGTGACGATCTTCCTCGTGGCCGTCGTGATGCCGTTCCTCGACGCCAAGTTCGGCGAGGCCGACTCGGCTCCGGTCCCCGGCCTCCTCGCTCCGCAGACGGCGACGGTGTCCGGGGGCACCGGCTCCCTCGTAACGTGGTCGAGCCTCGGAGCCGAGGGTCGGCTGTTCACCTTTGGCGCCACCTCCACGGACGCGCTGCGGACGTTCCGCCCGGCCAGCAGTCCCAAGGCGCCGATCCGGGTCTACGTCGGGCTGCAGGACGCTCCCGACGCCACCGCGCGGGCCGACCTCGCGGTCCGCGAGCTGGAGCGCACCGGGGCCTTCGAACGCGCATACCTCGTCGTCTGGACGGTCACCGGCACGGGCTGGGTCGACCCGGTAGGGGCCGCCGGCGTCGAGTACGTCGCCGGCGGCGACACCGCGATCGTGGCGACGCAGTTCTCGTACCTGCCGAGCTGGATCTCCTTCCTCGTCGACAAGGACGAGGCGGCCGAGGCGGGCACCGCGCTCTACCGGGCCGTTCACGAGCGCTGGTCCCAGCTGCCCGCGCACCGCCGGCCTCGGCTCGTCGTCTTCGGTGAGAGCCTGGGCTCCTTCGGCTCGGAGTCGACGTTCAACCGCGGCACGGCGTCCGACACGCTCGCCGCCGCGACCAACGCCGCCGACCTGGTCCTCTGGGTCGGACCCACGAACGACAACGCCGTGTGGAGCGCGCTGCAGGCCAGCCGGGAGCCCTTCTCTCCGGCCTGGGCGCCGGTCTACGGCCGCGATCCCTCGCTACGCCTCGTCGACCACGGCCCGAAGCTCGTCAGCACACCGCCGTCGAGGGTCCTCTGGGTGCAGCACCCGTCCGACCCGGTCGGCTGGTGGAGCTGGTCGACCCTGTGGTCGCGTCCCACGTGGATGACCCAGCCGACCGGAGACGACGTGCCCAGGGAGCCCAGCTGGTTCCCGGTGGTGACCTTCCTCCAGGTGACCTTCGACCTGATGAACGGCTTCAGCGCCTCTCCGGGCCACGGCCACAACTACAACCCCGACTTCGCGTATGCGTGGACCGCCCTCGCGGCTCCACCGGACTGGGTCATGACCGCCGACACCGACCGGCTCGCCCAGACGTTGGTCCGGCTCGCGGAGTGACGAGTGATCGTCAGATGATCGTCCCAGCGTGAAGTACCCCACCCACGAGGACCGCGAACGGACGGCCCGGGACACCCCGGCCCTCGTCGTCACGGTGACCCTGCTCGCCGCCTACAACGTCACCCGGACGCTCTGGATCCCTGAGTCGTGGCAGCTGCCGACCAACGTGTGGATGGCGCTCGTGATCGGCGCC
>DATLPT010000156.1:0-1896 GCA_035535635.1 Lapillicoccus sp.
GCGGCCGAAACGGCGGCGGGAGCCGACCGAAACGCGGCAAACATGGCGTCACCCTGGCAGTCCACAACCACCCCACCGCCGGCGTCGATCGCCTCGCGCAGGAGCGCACGTTGTCGCTCGAGCACACCCGGCCACCCGTCGCCGAGCCGTTTGAGAAGCACGGTCGACCCCTCGATGTCCGAGAAGAGCAGGGTCACCGTGCCGTCAGGCAGCTCGGTCATACGACCTCAGCCTAGTCGGACCCGCCCGCTCACCGCGCGGCACTCAGACGCGCTCGGCCGGCCGCGTGCCGATCCCGATGCCCAGGCGCCGGCGTCCGACCTTACGCCACACCGTGAAGTCCGCCCGCGGTCCGGCCTTCGAGACGACGCTGTACGGCCTGGCGTCGTCGAGGTTGTGTACCTCGCCCTCAGGCACCCGATACAGGATCGCCCAACCTCGAGGTCGCCGGTCTCGGTACCCGGCGTCAACGTGGCGGCCACCGTCATCCGCGTCCCGTTCTGCTCGATCAGGACGTCGCCGAAGATCCGGTGAAGAGGCGGAGAACTCCGCCGCCAACATCCCTCGCCCGCACTCGTCCAAGAGGTCGAACCCGCCCATGAACGACGGGTGAACTGACGGTGTATGGTGGGCGGTCGGCAGTCTGAGGGGACCGGGACACCCCCTCGCACACGGAAGGGAGCACGCATGCGACCGAAATCGACCGGCGCTCGCCGGTTTCTCGTCCTCGTCGCCACGCTCGCGTTGGCCGCGGCCTGTGGCGGCGGCAGCGACAACGGCGGCGCGGACACGGGCGGCGGCACCGCCAACGTGTCGGACGCCACCGTCATCATGGGCACCACCGACACGGCCGTCCACTTCGACCCGGGCGACGCCTACGACCTGCACTCCTGGAACGTCATCTACAACATCTACGACGAGCTGATGACGATCCCGCCGGGCGGGAACAAGCCGGTGCCGTCCCTGGCCGAGTCGTGCGCCTGGGACGACCCCAAGACCTACACCTGCCATCTTCGCAAGGGCGTGAAGTTCTCGGACGGCTCGGCGCTCACGTCGGCAGACGTCGCCTACTCGTTCCAGCGCAGCATCGAGATCAACGGCGACCAGGGCGTATGCAGCCTCTTCTCGTCGCTGGCCGACTGCGGCAAGTGGACCGGGAACGAGATCACGACCCCCGACGATCTGACCGTCACGTTCAACCTGCGCCAGCCGGATGCGACGTGGCCCTTCATCCTGACGACGGGCGGCGCGGCGATCGTCCCGTCCGACGTCTATCCCGAGAAGTCCCTCCAGCCCGACGGCCAGGTCATCGGCAGCGGCCACTACAAGCTCGTGAAGTACCAGCCGGGCGTGCAGGCCGTGCTCGAGCGAAACGACAACTACTGGGGCGAGCCGGCCAAGAACGCGCGCGTCCTCATCCAGTACTACAAGGACTCGCCCGCACTCAAGCTGGCGATCCAGGGCGGCGATGTGGACATCGCATTCCGCAACCTGACCCCGACCGACATCGACAGCCTGAAGACCGCGAGCGGCGTGAACATCGTCGAGGGCCAGGGCATCGAGATCCGCTACCTGGTCTTCAACACGAAGCTCGACCCCGGCAAGGACGAGGCCGTCCGGCGGGCGATCGCCTACACCATCGACCGCCAGTCGATCGTCGACAACGTCTACAACGGAACGGTCCAGCCGCTCTACTCGATGATCCCGGCGGGCCTGATCGGGCACACCGAGGCCTACAAGGACGAGTACGGGGCGACCCCGAACCTCGACGCCGCCAAGCAGGAGGTGTCGGGGATGACGACGCCCATCCCGATCGAGATGTGGTGGACGCCGTCGCACTACGGTGACGGCTCGGCCGACGAGTACACCGAGATCAAGCGGCAGCTCGAGGGGAGC
>DATLPT010000157.1:0-4343 GCA_035535635.1 Lapillicoccus sp.
TGTTGGTCGGGTCGGCCTCGGCCATGGCCGAGGCCCGGATCTGGCGGAAGCGGTACGGCGGCGGGATGCGCCAGGTCGGCATTCTCGCGGCGGCCGGCCGCTATGCGCTGGCGCACCACGTCGAGCGGCTCGCCGACGACCATGCCCGGGCGCGGCGGGCGGCGGCAGCGTTCGCGTCGGCGCTGCCCGGATGTCTGGACCCTGAGCTGGTGGAGACGAACATCCTCGTTCTGGACGTCTCCGGTGCGGGCTGGACCGGAGCGGCGTTCGCGGCCGCCGTCTTGGCGGAAGGTGTGCGGCTCTACGCGGTTGGGCCGGGTGCCGTGCGGCTGGTCTGGCACCTCGACGTGTCGGACGAGGCCACCGACGTGGCCATCTCCGTGGTGACGAAGCTCATGCGGTCCGGGCCGCCGTGACCGCTCGCGCCTCGCGTCGCGCGCGGGAGCGCGACGTCCATGAGATCGCGTCGTCGATGCCGCACGTCACCTGCTGGGAGGACGGCCGCAAGGTGGCCTACCAGGTGGGTGGGAAGTCGTTCGTGTTCTTCCGCAACCCGCGACCGGACGCGGTCGACGCGGACACCGGCGAGCGAATGGACGACGTCATTGTGTTCTGGGTGCCGGACGTCGCCGACAAGGAGGCGCTGGTCCAGGACCCGGACCTGCCGTTCTTCACGACGCGGCACTTCGACGGGCACCCGTCCGTGCTGGTGCGGGCGTCGGAGCTGCATCGGGTCTCGGTCGCCGAGCTGCGCGAGGTGATCCAGGACGCCTGGCTGTCCCGGGCGTCGGCGCGACGGGTGCAGGCCTGGCTGGAAGGCTCGTCGTCGCGCTAGGTCACCCCACGAAGTTCTCCCCACGAAGTTCTCCGCTTCGCCACGATACTTCGCAGGGACCCAGCGCTTCGCTCCGATACTTCGCGGGGACCTCGATCAGCCCGCCGACAGATCGCGGATCACCAAACCGGTCCGCAGCTTGGGCGTGAAGAACGTCGACTTCGGCGGCATCAGGAGCCGTTCGTCCGCGGTGCGGCGGATCTCCTCGATGGAGACCGGCCGGATGAGGACGGCGGCGGTCGCCCGGCCGCTCCTGACTGCCTCCACAACTTCGTTGAGGCCGTGCTGGTAGGTGACCTCGGCTTTGGAGTCCCGGAGCGTCTCCTCCAGCCAGAGCCCGTCGAGCTCGCGGACGTCGTCGAACGCAGCCCGTTTGGCGGTGAGCCAGTCCCAGCCGTCCGGGCGAACCAGCACGAGCCGACCGTCTCGCTCCATGGTGGCGAGGACGTCCGGTGTCAGCTCGCCGTCGGCGGGCTCGACGTGGAACCTGGCGGCCAAGGTGGCGGCGAGCTCGTCAGCCGGCACACCGGTGTAGAGGCGGTGGATCGCCTCCACGCTGAGCTGGTCGGCGACGAGCTCTCCGACGAAGGCCAGCGTCAGCTCCGCGCCGGGGTCCTCGTCGTATTCGGCCCGCCGCTCGTCACGGTACTGTCGCGAGACTGCATACCGGTGGTGTCCGTCGGCGATCAGCGCGGCCGTCGAGGAGACGGCCTTGCGGATGTCGGCGAGACGGACGGGGTCGGTGACGCGCTCGACGACGTGCTCGACGCCGTCGACGACGACCGCACCGACCGGCTCGCCGGGTTGGTCGAGGAGCGCTGAGAGACCGGCGTATGCGGAGACGCACCAGACGGGGGAGAGGTTCGCGTGCGTGGCGCGCGTCAGCTCGAGCCGGTCGGTCGAGGCCTTGGGCGTGGTGCGCTCGTGGGCAAGCACCTCGCCGGAACTCTCGTCGACCACCTCCAGCGCACCCAGGACGCCGCTCAGTTCGCGCTGCCGCCCGGTCGCGTCGGTGAACCGGCGCCGGTAGATCGTGAAGCTGGGTTCGTCGTCAACGACGAGGTCACCGCCGGCGAGCCAGTCCTGGAACGCGATCGCCGCCGCGCTGTACCGGGTGTCGCCACCGCGCGGCACGTCGACGTAGACGATGTTGTGCGGGTCGCGGGCGGCCAGCTGGTCGACATCGGCGTCGGAGAGGACGTCGTACGGCGGGGCGGTCACAGCGGCGAGGTCGTGGGTCGCGGCGTATCGGACCGCGCGGAAGGGCTCGAAGGCGGGCACGACGCCCTAGCCTGCCAGGTCCGAGGAGACGAACGTCGGCCGACCGCCGTTTTGTACATTCACGCGATTACGGCTGGTATACTCCACCGCATGACCGAGATCACCGTCAGCGACGCGCGAGCCCGACTGGCCGATGTGGTCGATGCGGCCCGAGTCCGGCACGACCCGGTCTACTTGACCCGTCGCGGACAGCGGGTTGCGGCGGTCATCGATTCCGAGGACCTGAGCCGGCTTCTCGACGCCGCCGAGGATCTGGCCGACCTGCAGGCGGCCAGGGCGGCGCGGGAGGAGATGGCCGGCGGCGAGACCGCCATCCCGTGGGAACGGGTCAAGGCCGACCTCGGCCTGGCGTGACGTACCGGGTCGAGCTCGCTCCCGCCGCGGTGCGGCAGCTGCGCAAGCTCGACTCCTCCGCGAGACGACGAGTGCAGGGCGCCATCGAGCTGCTAGCTGAGCAACCTCGACCCGGCGGGGCGATCAGGCTGGTCGGTGGGGAGGGGGCGCTGCGGGTGCGTACTGGCGACTACCGGATCGTCTACGAGGTCCACGACGACGTTCTCCTGGTCCTCGTCGTGGCGGTCGGACATCGCAGGGATATCTATCAACGCCGCTGACGGGCGTTCAAGCCGCCGCGACACGCGCGTCAGGTGACCTCGTGATGAAGCGTCTCTGAGGACGGTTCGCCCGTGCGCCGTCGGACCGCGGCGCGCAGCTCGACCACGTACATCGCCGCCAGCACGAGGATTCCGCCTACGACCATCCGCCACGTCAGCGGTTCCTGCCCGGCGACCACCGCGAACAAGGCCGCGAACACCGGCTCCAGCGTCATGACGATCGCCGCCCGCGTGGCGCTCATCCGGGCCTGCGCCCAGGTCTGGACCCACAGCGCCAACACCCCGGCCGCGGTCGCCATGTACAGCACCGCGGCCCACTGTCCGCCGCTCGACGGCAGGACGATGCCGCCCGGCAGGGCCGACGGGACGCATACCAGCGCGATGGCGACCATCTGCACGGCCGCCAGTCCGGTGGCATGGGCCGGGGTGGACCACCGGCCGAGGCCGAGAATGTGCAGCGCGTAGACGGCCGCGGCGACCAATGTCAGCGTCTCGCCGACCCCGATCGACAGCCCGCCCCGCAACGACAACACCGCCAGCCCCAGGGTCGCCAACGCCACGGCCCCCCACGTCGACGCGGGCACCCGCTCCCGCAGCAGCAGTGCCGAGAACACCGGCGTGAGCACCACGTACGTGCCCGTGATGAACCCCGACACCGACGCGTCGGTATGCGCGAGGCCGACGGTCTGGAGCAGCTGCGCCACGCCGTAGACGACCCCCAGCCCGAGGCCGACGACCCACTCGTGCCGACGAAGCCTCCGGACGTTCCCCCAGAACATCACCAGCATGAGCACGGCGGCGATCGAGAAGCGCACGGCCAGGAAGTCCGTCGGCGGCACCGTGGCGACGAGGTCGTGGATGAGGAAGAAAGTCGACCCCCACACCGCGGTGAGGAGCACGAGCAGGCCGGTCGCGACCGCCCTCGCCCGCGATGCGGACAGCGACACCTCAGACGATCGTCAGCGTGACGGTGGCGCCCTTGCGGGCCATCGTCCCCCCAGCCGGGTCCGACGCCCGCACGATGTTGAACAACCCGCCGAGCACGTTGTTGTACGCCACCTGGAAGCCGGCCGCCTTGAGCAGCCTGGCCGCCTCCTCGCGCTGCTTGCCCACCGTCGCGGGTACCGAGACCAGGACCGGACCCTTCGACACGACGATCGTCACGGTGTCGCCCTTGAACAGCGTGCCGTTCTCCGGGTCCTGGGACAGGACCGACCCGGCGGGGACGGTGTCGCTGTTGACCTGGTTGCCCTCCTTGACCGTCAGCCCCGCGTCGGAGAACGCCTTCTTCGCCTGCTCCGCCGACTTGCCGGTGAAGTCGGCGACCGGGATCGGCTGGCGGCCCTTGCTGACGGTTACGGTGACCGCTGCACCGGGCTTGAGCGAAGATCCCGCCGCCGGGTCCTGGGCGACGACCTTGCCGGCCTCCACCGTGTCGCTGAACTGCTCCTCGCGATCTCCGAGGACCAGGTGCTGCGCCTGCAGGGTCGCATCGGCAGCGTCCGCGGGCGTCCCGACGAGGTCCGGCGCCGCATACCGCTCGGGGCCTTTGGAGACGGTGAGGTCGACGCTGGAGAGCTTGCGCACCTCCGTGCCCCCGCCGGGGTCGGCGC
>DATLPT010000158.1:0-6199 GCA_035535635.1 Lapillicoccus sp.
CACCTGGAGCCGATGGCTCCCGGTGGTCGTACACCCCGTCGCTCGGGATCCACCACACGTGGGTGTCCACGATCGGCGACGCGCTCGTCCACGAGGACCAGATCCGCGCCGCGCTGGCGCGAGCCGGCGGTGACGCGGGCACGCTGGAGACCGAGTTGGACATTCTGCTCGGCGGCGCCTGGGACCGCGAGCTGGAGCCGTTCCGCTACGCCGGCGACGGCGCTCCGGTGCGGTGGCTGCACAAGGTGGGCTGAGCCAGGGCGCAGGACCTCACGCGTTGGTGAAGACCAGCGCGACGTTGTGGCCGCCGAAGCCGAACGAGTTGTCCATCGCCGCGACGTCCCCGTCGGGCAGCTTCCGGTGTTCGCCGTGGACGACGTCGAGCGGAATGGCCGGGTCGAGGTCGTCGAGGTTGATGGTCGCGGGTGCGACCCGGTCGCGGACTGCGAGGATCGTGAACAGCGCCTCGAGCGCCCCGGCAGCTCCGAGCAGGTGGCCGGTCATCGACTTGGTGCCTGACACCGGGATGCCCCCGGCCAGCTCCTCGCCGAACGCGCGGACGATGGCGTTCGCCTCCGCCACGTCTCCGACGGGAGTCGAGGTCGCGTGGGCGTTGATGTGAGCGATGTCGTCGAGCGAGAGCCCGGCCGACTCGACGGCCTGCTTCATGGCCCGCGACGCTCCGGCCCCGTTGGGCTCGGGCGCGGTGATGTGGTGGGCGTCCGCGGACATGCCGATGCCCGCGAGGACGGCGTAGATCTGCGCTCCTCGGGCCTTGGCGTGCTCCTCGCTCTCGAGGACGATGACCGCTGCACCCTCGCCGAGGACGAAGCCGTCACGTCCGGTGTCGTAGGGACGGGACGCCTTCTCCGGCTCGTCGTTGCGGGTCGACAGGGCCTGCATCGCCGCGAAACCGGCGATGGGCAGCGCATGGATCGCCGCCTCGGCCCCTCCGGCGACGACGACGTCGGCGCGGCCGGAGCGGATCATCTCCGCCGCGTACGCCATGCCCTCGGCGCCCGATGCGCAGGCGCTGACGGGGGTATGCGCGCCGGCGCGGGCCCCGAGGTCGAGCGAGACGGCAGCGGCGGGGCCGTTCGGCATGAGCATGGGCACCGCGAGCGGGTAGACCCGGCGGGGGCCCTTCTCGCGGAGCACGTCCCACTGGTCGAGGAGCGTCCACACGCCGCCGATGCCGGACCCCATGACGACGCCGAGCCGCTCGGGCTCGATCTCGGGCTTGCCGGCGTCCTCCCAGGCGGCGCGGGACGCGATGAGCGCGTACTGCGACGACGGGTCGAGCCGCTTCGTCTCGTGCCGGGCGAGGACCTCCGCCGGTCGGACGGCGATCTGCGCGGCGAAGGTCACCGGCAGCTCGTACTTGGTCACCCAGTCGGCGTCGATCGTCCGGGCACCGCTGCGGCCGGCGAGGATGCCGTCCCACGTCTCCGTGATGGACCCGCCGAGTGGGGTCGTCGCCCCCAGCCCGGTGACGACGATGCGGGTGTCAGATGAGGACGACATGGCATGCTCCTTCGGCAGGTCCAGGCAGGGTATGCCCGTTCCTCTCGTTTGTACCCCGGCAAGTGGGCTACTGGCGAGTCAGGAGGACCTGCGACGGAGCCGCAGATCGAACGAGGGCAGCGGCCGGTCGTCCGGACGCTGCCCTCGACGTCGGTCTTTGGCGGGCGGGTCAGCCCTGCGCCGTGGCGATGTAGCTCACCGCGTCGTTGACCGTCTTGAGGTTCTTGACCTCGTCGTCGGGGATCTTGACGCCGAACTTCTCCTCGGCGTTGACGACGATGGTCATCATCGACAGCGAGTCGATGTCGAGGTCGTCGGTGAAGGACTTGTCCGGCTCGACCTGGTCGGTCTCGATGCCGGTCTCCTCGTTGACGATCTCGGCCAGACCCTCGAGGATCTCCTGCTCGCTCTGCGCCATGCGTGTCGCTCCTTCTGTTGTGGGGTTCTTGAGCAACCTAGGGGATGACGACGACCTGCGCGGCATACACGAGTCCCGCCCCGAATCCGATCTGAAGGGCGAGGCCGCCGCTAGGGATCTCGTTCTCGCGCAGCATCCGCTCGGTGGCCAAGGGGATGGAGGCCGCGGAGGTGTTGGCCGTCTCGGCGATGTCGCGGGCGACCGGGATGTCCGGCGGCAGCTTCAGCTGTTTGATCATCGCGTCGATGATGCGCATGTTCGCCTGGTGGGGGATGAAGGCGTCGAGGTCGTCGATGGTGATGCCGGCCTTGTCGATCGCCTGCTGCGCCACCGGCGCCATGCCCCAGACCGCCCACCGGAAGACGGACTGGCCGGCCATGCCGATCGACGGCCAGTCGCGCGACTGGACCGTCTTGTCGACCGGCTCGCCCCGGACTTCCGGGCGGCGGTAATCGGTCCACGGCTCGCGCTGCGAGATGGTCTGCCACTGCGCGCCCTCGGACCCCCAGATGGTGGGGCCGATGCCGGGAGTGTCGGACGGACCGATGACCGCCGCGCCGGCGCCGTCACCGAAGATGAACGCCGTGCCGCGGTCGTCCCAGTCGGTGAAGTCCGAGAGCTTCTCCACCCCGACGACGAGGACGTACTCGGCGGAGCCGCCGCGCACCATGTCGTTGGCCAGCGAGACGCCGTAGCAGTAGCCCGCGCAGGCAGCGGAGATGTCGAAGGCGGCGCAGGTCGCCCCCAGCCGGTTGGCGAGGATGGGCGCGGCCGCGGGGGTCTGGTACGGGTGGGTGACCGTGGAGATCATGATGGCGCCGAGCTGGGATGCGTCGATGCCCGCGGCCTCCAGTGCCTGGTGGGTCGCCGCCACGGACATGTCGACGACGCTCTCGTCGGGCGCCGCGTAGCGCCGGCTCACGATGCCGGAGCGTTCGCGGATCCACTCGTCGGACGAGTCGATCCGCTCCACCAGCTCGGAGTTCGGGACGACGCGCTCCGGTCGGTAGCCGCCGACGCCCCAGATGCGGGCGTGGCGGGCGCCGTCGGCGGTAACGAGCGTGCCGGTGCCCTTGGCTTTGGGCGCGCTTCGCTCAGGCGTACTGGTCATGTCAGGCCTCGATCGGGGTGGTGGAGGTGGTGGCGAGGAACTCGCGAGCGGCGTCGAGGTCGTCGGGGGTCTTGAGGGCGACGGACTGGACGCCCTTCATGGCCCGCTTGGCCAGTCCGACGAGGGTGCCCGCCGGGGCCAGCTCCACGAGCTGCGTCACGCCCATGCCGAGCATGGTGTCCATGCACCGGTCCCAGCGCACCGGGTTGCTGACCTGGGTCACGAGGAGGTCGACGAACGCCGCCCCGCTGGCCACCGGCGAGCCGTCGGCGTTGGTCAGCAGGGTCACTCCGGGGTCGCTGACGTCGTGGTCTGCCGCGGCGGCGCTCATCGCCTCGACCGCTGGGCCCATGTGCACGGTGTGGAACGCGCCGGCCACCTGAAGCGGGATGACCCGCGCCTTGGCCGGTGGGTCCTCGGCGAGGGCCGCCAGCTGCGGGAGAGTGCCGGCCGCGACGACCTGGCCGGCGCCGTTCATGTTGGCAGGGGTGAGGCCGTGCCGCTCGAGAGCGGCCAGGACCTCGTCGGGGTCTCCGCCCAGCACGGCAGACATTCCGGTCGGGGTGATGGCGCTCGCCTCGGCCATGGCGCGCCCGCGAAGGCTGACCAGGCTCATGGCCGCTTCGCCGCTGAGCACACCGGTGGCGGCCGCGGCCGTGATCTCCCCGACCGAGTGTCCGGCGACGACTCCGACGGTCGCGGCCAGTTCGCCTGGACGGTCGGCATACAGCGCCTCGAGGGCCAGCAGCCCGGCTCCGACGATGAGCGGCTGCGCGACCGCCGTGTCCCGGATCGTGTCCTCGTCGGATGTCGTGCCATGGGTGACGAGGTCGAGGCCGCCCGCCTCGGAAAGGGCTGCGGCGCGGTCGCGCAACCCGGGCAGCTCCAGCCACGGAGCGAGGAAACCCGGGGTCTGAGAACCCTGACCGGGACAGACGAGCGCGATCACGGGTCCAGCCTTTCGGGTGCCCCACGGAGTCGTCGTCGCCGTACCCGACGAACATTTCGGGGGCGATTTAGAGGAATCCTCCAAAGACGGCTAGGTCAGGTCGGATGGTATGCGTGCGGCCCGGGTCGGCGCCCCCGCGCGCCATTCCACCCGCGGGGTGTCGGCCAGGCGGCCGACGGCCAGCGCGATCGCCACGGTATGCGCCTCGCGCGGGTGAGCGAGGTCGTATCCGGTGACCTCGGCGATGCGACCGAGCCGGTAGCGAACCGTGTTGGCGTGGACGAAGAGCGCACGCGCAGTGGCCTCGAGCGAGCCGCCGGTCTCGAGGTAGCTGGCCGCCGTGGTCAGCAGGCTGGGGTGTGCCTCTAGCGGGTGGTAGACGCGGTCGACGAGGACGCGCGAGGCGGCAGGGTCACCGTTGAGCACCCGTTCCGGGAGCAGTTCGTCGGAGAGCACCGGGCGAGGGCCGCCCGGCCAGGCCGGCGCCGCGGCCAGACCGCTCAGCGCGGCGCGCGCCGACCGCCCCGCCGCGAAGAGGTGGGGCACCGTGGGTCCCAGGACGATCGGTCCTTGGCCGAAGTGGTCGGCGATCGCCGTGACGGCCTTGAGCGCCTCGGTGGTCCCGCCGAGGATGACGACCAGGCGACGGCGTTGGACCGCGGCGAGAGCGGTCGCCCCGAGCCGCGCGACCGCCCTGCGCATGGCGTCGACCGCCGCGGCCGTGGAGCCGGGCGGCGTAGAACCGGCCACGACGGTCACGGATGCGACCGACCCCCAACCGAGCGCAGTGGCGCGGGACTGCATCGAGTCGTCTGCCTCGGCGCGCACGACGGCGTCCACGACCAGGGCTTCGAGCCGGGCGTCCCATGCGCCCCGGGCCTCAGCCGCCTCCGCATACACCTGGGCGGCGGAGAAGGCGACCTCCCGGGAGTACCGCAGGACCGCCTCGCGGAGCGCGGCCTCGTCGCCGCGGGTCGCGAGCAGGAGGACCTCCGCCTCGACAACGTCGACGACGGACCGGACGATGTCGAGCGTCTGGCCGAGGCTGACCGACCAGGTGAGCTCCCGCGGAGCGGAACCGAAGATCTCCGCGGTCACCTGTTGGTCCGGCCCCCGACCGCGCCCGCCGGTGTCCTTCAGCCAGGCGACGAACGCCGCCACGCCGGCCTGGGCCACGAGTCCGATCCACGACCGGTCCGCCGCGGCGAGCGCCCGGTACCAGTCCAGGTCCGCCTCGAGGCGGCGCACCGCCGCGGTCGACAGGGCCCCCGCCTGCTGGACCACGCGGTCTCGGGTCTCCTGGCTGACCGTCACGAGGCCAGCCTATTTGTGTGGGCTCCACAAAGCAGAGTCCGAAGCTGTTCAGCCCAAGAAGTCGGCGAGAGGCCAACTTCGGCCGTTCTCACACGCTGAGGGCGACCAGAGTTGGCCTTTCGCCGGATGAAATGCCCCGGCCGGGCGGGGGTGCCGGGTCAGGTCACGCCGGAGTGACCTGCTGCGGGATGGACTCGTTCCAGAGACGGTCGACGCCGGTGATGACGTAGGTGTACCGCTGGCCGCCCGCCGTTGTGTCGGTCCACGTCGTGTACCCGGCTGTGCCGCGCACGGTCGCCACGAGGTTCGTTGCGTCGGCGAGTCGGCAGTCTCCCGCCTTGACCCGCTGGTCGGTGACCGGGATCCGGTAGATCGCGTACGAGACGGTGTCCGCGTCGCCGGCCCGCCAGCGCAGCGTCGTCCCCGCCGCGCCCAGCGTCGCGGAGAGGTCCTTGGGCGCCTTGTTGGGCGGCGTCGCGTCAAGCCACGGCATGGGCGGGACCAGCGCGGGGTGGCTGTACCAGTCGCGACCGACGATGCCCATGCCGTCCAGCCGGTTCGCGCGAACGTCCTTGGCGCTGAAGTAGATGTTGCCGGAGACGTTGGGCTTGGTGGCGTTGTAGAGCAGGTGGTGGGTCATCTCGCCCGGGAACTGATTCCACTCCGGCGACTGCGTCGAGGCGCCGATCTTGTAGGTCGCCTGGCCGATGTACAGATGCACGTCGTGGCCGTCGACCACGCCCGACCACCAGTCGACGATAAGGTTGTAGTCCGCTACGGCGAGACTCTCCGCCCAGTACACCTGCGGGCAGATGTAGTCGATCCACTCCTCGAGAACCCACCGGCGGGTGTCCGCGTACAGATCCTTGTAGGTCTGTACGCC
>DATLPT010000159.1:0-6208 GCA_035535635.1 Lapillicoccus sp.
TGGGACTCGTACTGCGTCACCAAGGGCGTCGACACGGTCGTCCCCGTCGACGTCTACGTGCCCGGCTGCCCGCCGCGCCCCGAGGCGTTGCTCCAGGGCATCGTCCGGCTCCAGGAGAAGATCGCCGCCGAGTCGCTCTCCGGACGCGAGATCCAGGCCAGGTATGCGGGTGGCCGCGTCGCGTCTGCTGCCGAGCTCCAGCGCCCGCTGGTCACCCCGGACACCATTCCGGGCCGGGGAGACGCCCTGGTTCCGCGACCCGGCGAAACGCCGCGGGAACGGCCCGGTGATTCGGCGACGGTCCGGATCCCCGTCACCGACGGCGAGCCGGAGACGGCCTTTCTCGAACCGGTCGGCGAGGATCCCGACGCGACCGCCGCATACCCGACGACGTCTCGCGGACCCGAGACCACCATGCTCTCGCCACCGACGGCAACCGGCCCCGGCAGCCAACTCCCACCGCCGGACGGCCAAGCGAAAGCGCGACGGGGGCGGCGCCAGCCCGGTCGCCACCGCCGGGGTCACACGCTGGCGGACGACATCTTCGACCTCGGGGACGACGACGAATGACCGAGCCGCCTGCCGTGCGCCGGTCCGGGGTGGACGAGCCCGCCGGTAACGAGCCGTGTCTCGACGTCACGACGTCGGAATGGGTTGGTGCCGCTCGAGAGCTGACCCGCCAGGGTTTCACCTACTTCGACTGGCTCACCGCCGTCGACCAGACCGACGCCGGCGAGATCCCCGGGTTCGACGTCGTCCTGCACCTGCTCGACGTCTCCACTCGGGGAGCGCTGCGTGGGCACCTGCTTCGCACGCGCGTACCGGACGGCGGGGCGTTGCCGAGCCTCACCGGACTCTTCGCCGGCGCAGCCTGGCACGAGCGTGAGACCCACGAGATGTTCGGCATGGACGTCGCCGGCTTCGACGACGGGACCGGGCTGGGGCTGCGGCCGCTGCTGCTGCCCGAGGGCTTCGACGGCACGCCGCTGCGCAAGTCCTTCGTCCTCGCCGCGCGCGCCTCCAAGCCCTGGCCGGGTGCCAAGGAGCCGGGCGAAGGCCACGACGCGCCGCGATCACCGGGTCGTCGGCGCGTCCAGGCGCCGGGCGTGCCGCCGCCGGAGTGGGGTCCCCGGTGACTGTCCTCGAGGTGGTGATCCGGACCGTCGCCGTGCTGGCGGCGTTCCTCGTGCTGCCCCTCCTGGTCGGCCAGACGGAGCACAAGGTGATGGCGCACATGCAGGGCCGGCTCGGCCCGATGTATGCCGGTGGCTTCCACGGGTGGGCCCAGCTCGTCGCCGACGGCGTCAAGTTCGTCCAGAAGGAGGACGTCGTCCCGGTCGCCGCCGACCGCTGGGTGTTCCGCCTCGCGCCGGGCGTCGCCCTGGTCCCGTACCTCGTCGCGATGAGCGTCATCCCGCTCGCTCCCAACCTGGTCGGCGCCGACGTCGACGCCGGCGCGCTCTTCGTCGTGGCCCTGGCCGGCATCGGCATCCTCGGCACCCTCATGGCCGGCTGGTCGAGCGCGAACAAGTACTCGCTGCTCGGCGCGATGCGGTCGGCCGCGCAGCTGCTCAGCTACGAGCTGCCCATCGTCCTGTCGGTGGCGTCGGTCGCTCTCGCGGCGGGCACCCTGTCCCTCAGCGGCATCGTCCGCGAGTGGAGCTGGTGGTGGCTCGTCTGGCAGCTCCCGGGTGCCGTCGTGTTCCTCGTCGCGGCGCTCGCCGAGCTGCAGCGGCCGCCCTTCGACATGCCGGTGGCCGACTCGGAGATCGTCTTCGGGCCCTACACCGAGTACACCGGGCTGCGGTTCGCCTTCTTCCTGCTGTCCGAGTATGCGGGCATCGTCCTGATGTCGTTGCTCTTCGCTGTGCTCTTCCTCGGCGGCTGGCGAGGGCCGTGGGCCGACTCGGTCGGTTGGCTCTGGACTCTGCTGAAGGGCTTCGCCATCGCGGTGCTCATCGTGTGGCTGCGGGTGGCCTGGCCGCGGCTGCGCGAGGACCAGCTGCAGCGGCTGGCATGGATCTGGCTGGTACCGCTCGCGATCGCCCAGCTCGCCGTGACTGGCGTCGGGGTGGTGTTGATCGGATGAGCTCCCAGACGCGCGGTACCAGGCCGGGCGACCGGCCCGGGCTCCCCGGGCTCCTCAAGGGACTCGCGACGACCGCCCGGACGCTGTCCCGTCCGACGCATACGGCCGAGTACCCCGACACCAAGCCGGCCCTGCCACCCCGGTCCCGCGGCGTCATCGCCCTGACCGAGGAGAACTG
The DNA here is from genome assembly GCA_035535635.1 of Lapillicoccus sp. Classification (GTDB taxonomy): domain Bacteria; phylum Actinomycetota; class Actinomycetes; order Actinomycetales; family Dermatophilaceae; genus Lapillicoccus. Next base: position 2,268 of record DATLPT010000159.1, read on the forward strand.
CACGTCGTGCATGCTCTGCGCGCGGGAGTGCCCCGACTGGTGCATCTATATCGACTCGCACAAGGAGACGCTCCCGGCGACGACCGAGGGCGGCCGCGAACGGCAACGGAACGTCCTGGATCGCTTCGCCATCGACTTCTCGCTGTGCATGTACTGCGGCATCTGCATCGAGGTGTGCCCCTTCGACGCACTGCACTGGAGCCCCGAGTTCGAGTACGCCGAGGTCGACATCCGCGACCTGCTCCACGAGAAGGAGCGGCTGGGGCAGTGGATGCAGACGGTGCCGCCACCGCCCGCGCTCGACCCGGCGTCCGCGGATCCGGCCGAGGTGGCCGCGGCGAACCGGCCGCCGCGCGCCGGCGGACTGCGCGAGCGCCCCTCTCCACGGAGCGCGCGAGCCGCCAAGGCGGCCGCCGCAGAGGCCCCGTCCACCGCCGCCGCCGAGCAAGAGCAGGAAGAGGCCGAGTCGTGACGACGCGCGACATCGTCTTCGCGGTGCTCGGCGTCATCGCGGCGGTGAGCGCGATCCTCGCCGTCACCACGCGAAACCTCGTCCACGCGGCGCTCTGGCTGGTCGTCGGCCTGGGCACCATCGCCGGCTGCTACGTCGTCCTGGGTGCCGAGCTCGTCGCGCTGGTGCAGGTGCTCATCTACGTCGGCGCCGTCGTCGTCCTCGTGCTCTTCGCGCTGATGCTCACCCACTCTCCGATCGGACCGAACCGCGACCTCGCCAACCCGTGGTGGCAGCGGTTGCTGGCCGCCTTGCTGGCCGTGTCGGTCGCCGTCCTGCTGGCCGTGACCCTGGTACCGCTCGTCGGAGAGGGGGCCCTCGCGTCCAAGAACGGGGACACCAAGGCGGTCTCGACGGCGATCTTCGGAACCTGGGTGTGGCCGTTCGAGCTGCTCTCCGTCCTCCTGCTGGCCGCGCTCATCGGGGCCTTCGCCCTGGCCAAGATCGCCGGTGCGGGGCTGGCGCGCCGGCCGCGACGACGGCGGGTGCGGCCCGCTCCGAGACGACCGGCGCCGACGGCTGCCGACAGGCGCGCGACCGAAATGCCGCCGCCCGCGGAACCCGCGGCCGCACCCACCGGGGCGTCACCGTCGAACCGCGAGGGCAGCGGGTCGTGATGCACCTGTGGCTGCCGATGCTCCTCGCGAGCGTCCTGGCCGGCGCGGGCACCTACGGTGTCCTGGCCCGCCGTAACGCGGTCCTCGTCCTCATCGGCGTCGAGCTGATCCTCAACGCCGCCAACGTCATGCTAGTGGCGTTGGGTGCGCAGGACGGCTCGCCCCTGCAGACCGGACAGACGCTGACCCTGTTCGTCATCACCGTGGCGGCGGCGGAGATCTGCGTCGCCCTGGCGGTCGTGCTCGCGATGTTCAAGCTCCAGGGCCACATCGACCTGTCCGCCTCGCCGCTGCTGACCTCCCCGGAGGATTCGGCTGTCGACGAGGAGCCGAACCGGTGAGCGTCCTCACCGCGGTGACGGTCCAACTGCTCGTGGTGCTACCGGCGGTCGCCGCTCTGGCCGGGTTGCTCCTGCGCCGTCTGCGTGCCCTCTCCGGGCTGGTGGCGGTGGGCGCCGGGGCGGTCGCATTGGTGCTTGCCGTTCTCGAGTTCGCCGAGACGGCGGGCCGGTCCGACGTCGTCGACACCTTCGGCCCGCTGCCGGTCGGGGAGCTGCAGATCCCGTTGACGATGCTCGCCGACCGCACCTCCGCGGTCATCGCCGTGGCCGTCGCGATCGTCGGCCTCGCGGTGCAGGTGTTCTCGGTCTGGTACCTGCGCGACGATCCCCGCTACCCGGTCTTCGTCGCGACGGTCTCGCTGTTCCTCGCGGCCATGCTGCTCGTCGTCCAGTCCGGCGACCTCGTGCTCACCCTCGTCGGCTGGGAGGTCATGGGCTGGTGCTCGTTCCTGCTCATCGGCCACGTCAGTGCCCGCGAGTCGGCGCGGCGGGCCGCATACAAGGCGTTCCTCGTCACGCGGGTCGCCGACATCGGCTTCGTCCTCGGCATCGTCATCCTCGCCGTCGGGGCGGGCAGCACCGAGATCGGCACGGTCATCGCCCACTGGACCGGTGGTTCGGGGACATCGACGGCCGCCCTGGTGACCGGCAACCCGACGCTCACGGCGGCCCTGGTCCTGTTCCTCGCCGGGATCGCCGGCAAGTCCGGCCTCATCCCCTTCCACGACTGGCTGCCCGACGCCATGGAGGGCCCGACGCCGGCCTCCGCGCTGATCCACGCCGCCACCATGGTCGCGGCCGGCACGTACGTCGTCGCCCGTCTGCACCCGTTGTTCGCGGTCGACGAGACGTCCCGGGTCGTCCTGGGGGTCCTCGCCGGTCTCACCATGGTGTGGGCCGCGCTGCTCGCTTTCGCGCAGTCCGACGTCAAGCGAATGCTCGCGTATTCCACGCTGAGCCAGATCGCGGTGATGGCCAGCGCCCTCGCCTTCGTCCTCGCTCCGGGCGAGGCGCCCGGCTTGGCTCTGGGCCACCTCTTCTCGCACGCGATGTTCAAGTCGCTGCTCTTCCTCGCGGTCGGCTGGCTGTCGGTCCTGGCCGGCGGCACCGCGTTCGTCGCCCTGCGCGGACGGGCCCTCGGCCGCGGCGCGCTGTACTGGTCGCTCGCCATCGGCCTGGCGTCCCTCGCCGGGCTGCCGCCGCTGGTCGGGTTCTTCTCCAAGGAGGGCGTCCTCTTCGCCGCTGAGGAGTCGCTGGACGGTCCCGACGCCGCGCTGGCGTGGTTCCTCCTCATCGCGCTCGTCGTCACGGTCTGGCTCACGGCGGCCTACTGCACACGCGCGTGGCTCCTGCTGACCACCGAGCGCGAGGGCGGCCTCGCCGAGCTGGAGGCGGAAGAGGGCCAGGCCGAAAGCGCCGAGGAAGCAGCGCCGGCCGGCGACGAGTCGCCCACCGGTGCGCACGAGCTGCGGCCGGTCACGATGGCCGCGGCGCTCACCGTGTCGGTTCTCGCCGTCCTGACCGTGGTGGGTGGGCTTTTGCTCATCCCGCTCGGCTCCGGGATCCACGTCGGACTGGTGATGGCGGTGGTCTCGTTGGTCGTCGTCGGACTGGCGTTCGTCGGCGTTCGGGCCATGGGTGCGGCCGGACACGATCCTGCCGCTCTGCTCGGACCGGCGGCGGCCGACCTCAGCGACCGCGGCTTCGGGTTCGACGCGGTCTACGTCGCCGTGGGTCGCGCGGTCACCGCGCTGGCCCGGCTGGTCGTCCGGCTCGACCGCGATGTCGTCGACGCCTACCCGCGCGGCACCGCCTCCCTCACCGGCATTGCCGGTCGGGCTGGCGAGAAGGCGCACCGGGCCGCACCGTCCACCGGTCTGCTGGCGGTCGTCCTGGGTGTCGTCCTCGTCGCGGTTGCGGGGGTGACCGTGTGGCACTGACCCTGACCCTCGTCGTCCCCGCGGTGGCGGCCGTGTGGTTGCTCGCCGCCGGCCGCGCGTATGCGCCGCGCACGGCGCGCGGCCTGGCCCTCCTCGCCAGCGTCGTGACCTTCCTCCTCACCCTCCTGACGGTGCTTCTCCGGACCGACGTGGACGCTCCGTGGGTGTCCTCGCTGGGGCTGCGCTGGCACTTCGCCGTCGACGGCGTGTCCGTGCCCCTGGCCCTTCTGACTGCTGGGCTCGGCGTCGCCGTCGTCGTCCACGCCCGCGGCCGCGAACCGGGCCGAGCCGGCGGGGTGCGCGGAGCGGGCCGGTCCGCGACCAACACGGCCGGCACCTACTACGCGTGCCTCCTCCTCGTCGAGTTCGGGGCGCTCGCCACGTTCTTCGCGCGCGACGCGATTCTCTTCTTCGTCGCGTTCGAGGTCGTCCTGGTGCCGATGTGGGTGCTCATCAGCCGCTTCGGCGACGAGCACGCCACCGAGCGCGCCCGCGCTGACGCGTCGAACCGCTTCGTCCTCTTCACCGCGCT
>DATLPT010000160.1:0-2703 GCA_035535635.1 Lapillicoccus sp.
ACGCGGCGCGGCTCGGCGACCGCCGGTGGCGTGCCCTGCTCACCGAGCACCACCGCATCACCGCGCGGCAGGTCGACGCCCACCGCGGTCGGCTCGTGCAGACGGTCGGCGACGGCAGCCTGTCGACCTTCGACGGCCCAGCCCGGGCCGTGCGAGCCGCGCTGGCGATCCGCAAGGCCTCGTCGCCGCTCGGCCTCGAGCTCCGCGCCGGGGCCCACACGGGGGAAGTCGAGCTGGCCGGCCCGAACATCGTCGGGATGGCGGTTCACCTGGCCGCGCGGGTCGAGGCCGCGGCGAAGGCGGGCGAAGTGTGGGTGTCGAGCACGGTCAAGGACCTCGTCGTCGGATCGGGTCTCGAGTTCGCGAGCCGTGGTGAGCGCGTGCTGAAGGGAGTTCCCGGAGTCTGGCGCCTCTTCGCCGTCTCGGGCGATGCCGACGGCGGCGAGCATTGAGCAGGTCTGATCACCACTCGGCCCGCGTGACTGGGCCAGCTGCGGCCGTCCCGGGCCCAGAGCGCCGGGTCGGTCAGTCCACGACCGGCTCGTCGAGCCAGGCGAACGCCTCGACGTCGGTGTGACGCATGTAGCCCAACAGCCGCCGTTGACCGTCAAGCCGCAGATTGCGTCGTCACGTAGCTCCGCCGTTAGTGGGCCACCGTTGTTGAGTGAGCAGGCAGCGTCGCGAAGGGAACCCCTTCCCGGGGCGGTCCAGGCCCGGCACCGCCGGAGCCAGCGCTCACGGTCGGTACTCTCCATCAGCCCGCTCTCCGGCTTGTGCATACCCTCGCGTGAACGCGCTCGCGAGCCAGTCCAGCGGGTAGGGCAGCCGGCCGTCCGGCTCCTGGCGAGCCTGCACGAGAGGTATGCCCGCGGCGTGCCGGTCCCGGATGACGGCGGCCACCGCGGCCAGCTCGTCCCGCTGGCGCCGGACGAAGGCAGCGTCGACCGGACGGCCATGGCCGGGCAGGACCAGTGCGTCGGACCCGATTGCGGCCAGGTGTCGGTCCAGAGTCACCGCCCAGTCCAGTGGCCAGGAGTCAGTGCCAAGGGATGGCGGCGCCGACTCCTCGACGAGGTCCCCGAGGAACACGACGCCGGCGTCGGGGACCGCGATCCGGATGTCGCCGTCGGTGTGGCCGCGGCCGGCGAACGCCAGCTCGACCGCCCGGTCGCCGAGGTCGACTTGCTTCGTGGTCGAGAAGGTCAGGTCCGGGCGGCGCGGCACCGCGGCGAGCACGTCTTTGAGGTCCTGAGCGGAGTAGCTCTCGTCCGGACCGACCTCTGTCTCGGCGCGGACCCGGGCCTTGAGCCGCTCCGCATCCGACTCGTAGGTCTCGAGGACTCGCTGGTGAGCGTGGATCGTTGCCTCGGCGAACGCCCGGTTGCCGAACGTGTGGTCGAAGTGGACGTGGGTGCAGACCACCGTCGTCACCGGTACGCCGAGTCCCATGCGGCGGATGTCCTCGACCACCTCGCGGCCCTGCACCTCGCTGGCCCGCGTGTCGACGACGAGCGCCGCTTCGCTGCCGACGACCAGCCCGACGCCCACGTCCCACTGGCGGTAGCGACCGTGGAACACCCCGTCGGCGACCTCGACGAAGGGCCCGGCACCACGCATACGGGCGAGTCTGTCAGCCGCCGTTCGGTCGCTCGACGAGGACCAGCCAGTTGCCGGAGTTGTCGCGGATGATCGCCTCGACGCCGTAGGGCCGGTCGGCGGGTTCCTGCAGGAACTCGACGCCCTTGGCCGAGAGGTCCTGATAGGTCTGCCGGCAGTCGTCGACCTGCAGACCTAGCCCACCCATCGCGCCCTTTCCGAGCTGGTCGCGGACGAAGTCGGCGGCTTCGTCGGAAAGAGGGGGCCCCGGGGTCATGAGGGTCAGCTCCAGCTCGGGCTGGTTCGGGTGGCCGACGGTGATCCAGCGGGCTCCAGGCGCCATCTCGGCGTCTGTGCGGGGTTCGAAGCCCAGCTTGTCGACGTAGAAGTCGCGAGCCGCCTCCTGGTCGAGGCAGTAGATCGTCGTGAGGGAGACGTTGGTGATCATGAGCGCCACGTTAGGTCGCCGACGTCGGGGCCGGCTTCTCTGAGATTGCGGAACGGCTCGGAACCACGCCCATCATGAAGAGGTAGCAACCCGGTATGCGTGGGCCTCCGGTCGCTGCCCAGCGGTCGCGGTATGCGGTCGGAGACTCCCCGACGAGCGCGGTGAACCGGGTCGAGAACGACCCGAGGCTCGAGAAGCCGACGGCCATGCAGACTTCGGTCACCGTGAGGTTGGCGACGCGGAGCAGGTCCTGTGCGCGCTCGATCCGTCGTCGGGTCAGGTAGCGGATCGGCGTCTCGCCGTAAGCCGCCTCGAAGCAGCGGGCGAAGTGGTACTTCGAGACCCCGGCAACCGCCGCGAGCCCGTCGAGGTCGAGCTCGGCGGCGTACCGGCGGTCGATGTGGTCGCGGGCCCTGCGCAGGTGCGGCAGGAGGCTCTCGCTGACTGCGAAGGCCGTCATCGTCACGTCGGCCAGGATAGGCGGGCCTCGTTTGCACTCTCCGACCGAGAGTGCCAATAATGGCGTTAGCACTCTTGACCTGAGAGTGACAACTCGACCACTGGGCGAGGGCCGGGGAGCGCACGGAACGTGAGCGCGCGTGACCCGGACCGTCCGTCGCGGGCGCCTCGGTGGTCTCCACATCGATTCGCGTGGGAGG
>DATLPT010000161.1:0-3344 GCA_035535635.1 Lapillicoccus sp.
GCAATTCGTGTGCGAGCCATGGGTTCGTCCTTCCTGGGAGTTGTGCTGCTACCCACAGGCTGGCCGCGGAGCCGAGGCCTCACATCAGGCGGTGCGCCCTATTCCGCGCCGACGACCTCCCCATTCCGGCGCTCTAACGACGCGTCGAGCAGTTGCCGCAGCCGCTGGAGGCAGTCGTGGCAGGAGGACTCGATGGAGTCGACCGGCAGACCGAGGGCAGCTCCAATCTTGGCGTAGCCGGGCCGGTCGGGAGCCGTCACGGCTCGGAGCAGCCCCTGGCACTCAGCAGAGAGCTGCCTGAAGCCGTCCCACAGCTGCGCGTCAGGCTCGTCCAGCAGCTGTTCGGCGTCTCGTTCGCGGTCCGAGATGTCGGTGGCCACCGGGGCCGCGGAGCGCCCGACGGCCATCGCCTCACGCCGGGCCGTCCGGGCCAGCCACATCGGCAAGTCGGCGGCGTCCGGGAGGCGGTGGCTGTTGTCGAGCAAGCTCACCCAGGTCCTCTGGATCACCTGGGAGGCGTCCGTCTCGGTCAGTCCGATCGACCGAGCCACGGACCACAGCATCGGCGCGTACTGGTCAGTGAGCTGGTTCCACGCAAGGCGATCCCCCGTCACGACGGCGCGCCAGACGAGGTCCGGTGCGACCGGGACCGGCAGTCGGTCGTAGGTATGGGCGTCCTGGGGCCTGGTCCACGGAGATTCTCCGTGCGCCCGGACCCGCATCGAGTCCGTCGGTCTCATGACTTCCTCCTTTCCGAACTGCCGAGGTGCCGGCATTTTCCTTCGTCCACGGTGCGGGAAATCGCGGCCCTTCACATCGGTAGGACTGCGTATCTCCGGCCGAATCGATACGTAAAGGGTGACGGCCTGCCCCCGTCGCGCACATCAGGTGAGGCACCTTAGACGGCCACCGAAACCGCCTTATTTCGCCGGCGCACCCGCCAACGGGACGTCGCCCCGGTAGGGACCTCGACGAGCCTCGCGCCGGCTCCGGTGCCGGCCGTCAGCACGACGACGCCGACCTGGCGGCGCAGGGTCAGGAGTCGCCCTCCGTGATCGGTGGTGACGAAGCGCTGCGCCACGAAAGGAGTCTCCGGGTGGCCCTCGACCGCGAATGGCCGCGTTCCCCGGCCGGCGTCGTGCAGGGTCAGCCGCCCCGACGACCAGGCCACCGACACGGTTGGCACGCCGGCCAGGCCGAACCGCCCCACCGCGACGGACGTCGGGCGATCACGCAGGGGCTCCGCCGTCTGGTGGTTGTCGCTCCACAACAGCCGGCCGTCGAGCACGTCGGTGGCGACGATCGCCGCGCCGTCGAACGTGATGGCCGCGGAGACCAGCATCGCCCGTCCGTCGTCCATCATCCCGAACCGGACCGCCACGACGATCTCCCGGTCGTCCCGGCGCGCGACGTCTCGCCGCCAGTCGGCGGGAACGGCGTGGTGATCCGGCAGTCCGGGCTCGTCGGCGCGCACGACTCGCACGCCGGAGGTGCTGAGCCCGACGGCCAGATAGCTGATGCCGTCGACGGTGATGCCGTCGAGGGCCGTGACAGCAACCCGGTCAGCGAAGGTGCGGCGGGTGACGAACGTCCCGTCCGGCTCGTAGAGCTCGATCGCCGACCATCCCCGTACGTCCGACCAGGGAAACGTCGAGAGATCCGCCGAGCAGCGGACCACACTAACCGCGATGCGCCCCTCGACGACCGCCACCCGACTGGCATCGTGACCGATGACGCGCAAGACGTCCTGGCCGTGGAAGGGGAGGTCACAGCCGGGCCACGTCGCCCCGGCGGCGGCCTCGAAGGACGCCAACACGTCCCCGCCACGCGCCGGCGGGGCGACCACCTCGACCCGAGAACCGTTGAGGCGCACCACCTGGTCGAAGCCCAGGCCCATGACGTCAGCCGCCGCCTCGTTCGGGCCGGGCGCGGCGGTCGTAGCCGCGTTGGCACGCGAACTGGAACGAAAGGGGCGATGCACGGCAGATCTCCTGAAGGGGTTGACGACTTCTCGAGTCTCGCCGCGGCGAGCGCTGGCCACCGTCGGGCGAGCGGATGCTCCGCGGGTGGATCGTCGTGTCCTCCGATCGGCGGATATCGCTTGAGGTAGCGCGCCCGCGAGCGGTTGGCTGCCCTTCATGACCGAGAGCCCGATCCGCGTCGGCCGTGCGACGGACACCGACCGCTACCTGGCAACGGACGACATGGTGTGGTTCCAGGGAATCTCCCCGGCACCGATCGAGCGGCAGCTCACCGGCCTGACGGAGGAACACCGCTTCGCCGCGGAGATCGAGGGATCGGACACCGCGACCTATCCCGGGATCTACGGCGTCTTTCCTATGACGATGTCGGTGCCAGGGCCCGCCGGCGGCCTGCGGCAGGTGTCCTGTGCCGGCCTGAGCTGGGTCGGCGTGCACCCGGACCACCGGCGTCGCGGGGTGCTGACGGCCATGATGCGGCACCACTTCGAGCAGGTGCACCAGGAGGACGGTCTGCACGTCTCGGCCCTCCACGCGAGCGAACCGGCCATCTACGGGAGGTACGGCTATGGCCTGGCGTCGCTAGAGCTGCACGTGCAGCTCGGCCGCGGGACGACCTTCATTGCTCCCGAGCTCGAGGACGCGGCCGGCGGCATCACGACCCAGCTTTCGACGGTCTCGGACTCGGACGTTCCCTCGCGGATGCAGAATTGCCACCTGCGCTCCGCGGCGCTCGGCACCGTGGTCGGCGACGCCAGCTACTACGAGCGAGTCTGCTATCAGTCGCCTGAGAGCCTGCGCGACAAGGAGCCCTGGCGCGTGCTCTTCGCGAGGCGTGACGGCGAGGACGTCGGGTTCGCCATGTTCCGACGGATTGAAAAGTGGGAGCACTGGCGGCCGGCCGGCGAGCTCAACGTGTGGATGCTGGTCGGCGACGCCGCCGCCCAGCTCGTCCTGATGCGCCGCCTCGTCGACTTCGACCTCATGGGCACGGTGACCGTGGGCAAGGTGGGGGTCGAGGACCCGCTACTCCTCTGGGCCGGTGGTCCCCGGTCGACCTCGGACGTCGGGACCTACGACAGTCTCTGGATCCGGCTGGTCGACCTGCCGGAGGCCCTGCAGGACCGGTCATGGACACAACCCTGTGACGTCGTCGTCGAGGTCGACGACATCAGCGCCGGGTGGAACCACGGCCGCTGGCGGATCCACGTCGACGACGCCGGCCAGGCCACCGTGGAGAAGAGCACTGGCGACGCGGACCTCAAGCTGCCGGTCCAAGCCCTCGGCGCCGCATACCTCGGAGGTGGAAACCTGGTCGCCCAGCACCGCGCCGGGCTCCTGATCGAACAACGCCCGGGCGCCGCC
>DATLPT010000162.1:0-5292 GCA_035535635.1 Lapillicoccus sp.
CCGGCGGCCGCCCGCCCGGCGGGTCAGGGCATCCGTGGACAGGATGATCGACGTGGTCTCGGTGGGTGCGCTGGCGGTGTCGGCATCGTGGGATTCTCCGGTGAAGAGCTCCTCGCCCCAGGGGCGACGGTCCTCGTCGAGCACGACGCGCGCGCCGGCCCGGGCGACCACCGGTCCGGTGACGTCGACGATGACCGCATGGCCCACGGGCACCTTGGCGTCGCTGGCGACCACGCGAGGAAAGGCCCGGATGACCGCCGCGACGAAGATCGCCGCCGCCGGGGTGTCGAGGTCACCGGGCCGTCCGATGGCGGTGCGGATGTCCTGCTCGTGGACCCAGATGTCGCTGGCCCGCAGCGTCAGCGCCTTGGCCGCGGTCGTCCGGCCGAACGGCCCTCGCACCACGGTGTCCTCTGTCATCGTCGCGTCGCGCAGCTGGGACAGCCGGCTCTCGAGGATGTCCTCCAGCTCGCCGACGATGTCGGCGCCCTCCCGAGACCGCCGCTCCTCGACGAAGAGCTCGACGAACTCGCCCTGCTCGTTCTTGACGTAGGGCAGCTCGGGCAGGTCGATGCGGGGCGGCGTGGCGCCGTCCAGCCAGCCCTCGATTCCGGCGATGTGGCTGAACTGGTCTTTCACCGTCCACCCCGGGCACTCGGTCTCCTTGCCGAAATCACGCGTCGAGAGGGTCTGGCCGAGGTCGACGACGGCCCGGGTGGTCTGCTCGTAGGCGCCGACGAGGCCGCCGAGATCCGTCGGTGGTGCAGGGTGCTGAGGCACCGTCTCACCCTATCCAGGCTGGCTCTCTACCCTGGTTCGGTGATGACGTCGCGCGCTCCGGAGACGGCCCCTGGCCCGGTCGTGCGCGGGCGCCGCGGTCCGGCCCTCGCGACCCTCGCGGTCAGTCTCGTCGCCTGCGTGGTCGCCATCGCGGTCGGTGGGTCGGCGACGCCGGTCATCGAGGGACTGTTCGACGTTGGGCCGGTGGTGCGGTGGGGACTGCCCTTGGTCCGCGTGATCCAGGACGGCGCCGGTGCGCTGACCATCGGGCTGCTCGTCGTCGGCGCCTTTCTCGCACCCGGCCGCGGGACGCCTCCGGTCACCCTGCAGGCGGCTCGGTATGCGGTGACGTCCGGTGTCGTGTGGGTCGTGGCCACACTGGTCGGCGTCGTCCTCGGCTTCGCGGAGGCGGCGGGTACGCCGGTCGACAGCCCCGAGTTCTGGAGCGAGTTCACGCAGTTCGTGTGGACCCTCGAGACGTTCCGGGTGGCAATCATCAGCGCACTCGTCGCCGCCGCGGCAACGACAGTGGCGGCGATGTCGTTGCAGCGCAAGGGGATCGCCACGGCCGCCTTTCTGGCCGTGAGTGCGCTGCTGCCGCTGGCACTCGCCGGTCACGCGTCCGGCACCGCGGACCACGAGACCGCGGTCAACACCCTCGCCACCCACCTTGTCGCGGCGTCGTTGTGGATCGGTGGACTCCTCGCCGTCGTCGTGCTGCGTCCCGCCCTGGGCCAGCACCTGGCCACGGTCGTCGGTCGCTTCTCCACGATGGCGCTCTGGTGCTTCGTCGCGGTCGCCGGCTCCGGTGTCGTCAGTGCAGTGATCCGGCTGGGTGGGATCGGCGAGCTCGGGAACCTCGCGACCGCATACGGCGCGCTCGTCGTCGTCAAGGCCACCTGCCTCGTGGTCCTGGGACTGCTGGGTTGGCAGCAGCGCCGCCGGGTCGTCGGGCGGATGGCCGCCGAGGGCCCGGGCCGCGGTCTCTTCCTCCGGTTCGCGCTGACCGAGCTCGTCGTGATGGGCGTGGCGGTCGGCTTCGCGACGGCGCTGTCGCGCACCCCGACGCCCTCGTCGCCGGGACCCCTGGACCCGTCCACGTCGGCGCAGCTGACCGGGTTCCCAGAGCCGGCCGCGCCGACCGGGACGACGTGGCTCACGCTGTGGCGGTTCGACTGGCTGTGGGGCGTCCTGGCCTTGCTCGCCGTCGGGGTCTACCTCATGTGGGTCCTGCGGCTCCGCCGTCGAGGTGACCGCTGGAGTGGCCTGCGCGCGATCAGTTGGGTCACCGGCTGGGTCGTCCTCGCGTGGGCCACATGCGGCGCCCCTGCGGTCCTCGGGCGGGTCTCCTTCTCGTGGCACATGGTCGACCACATGACGATCGCCATGTATGCGCCGCTGTTCCTCGTCCTCGCCGCGCCGGTGAGCCTCGCCCTTCGGGCCCTGCCCGCCCGGGGCGACGGCAGCCTGGGTCCGCGCGAGCTGCTCCTGGGGCTGGTGCACTCGCGGCTGCTCCGGATGCTCGGCAACCCGATCGTCGCTGCGGTCCTCTTCTTCACCAGTCTCGTGGTCTTTTACTACTCGGCCCTGTTCGAGCTGGCCCTCACGACGCATACCGGACACGTCCTCATGACCGCGCACTTCCTCGTGACCGGGTACCTCTTCGCCTGGGTCATGGTCGGAATCGACCCGGGGCCGCCGAAGTGGCCGCCGTCCCTGCGGCTGCTCATCCTCCTCATCACCGTGTCGTTCCACGCCTTCTTCGGAGTCGCGCTGATGAGCGGCACCACGCTGCTGGCCCCGGACTTCTTCGGCGCGCTTCGCATCCCGTGGATCCCCGACCCGCTCGGCGACCAGCAGACCGGCGGCAGCATCGCGTGGGCGGTCGGCGAGATCCCGGTGCTCGTCCTCAGCCTTTTCGTGGTCCGTGATTGGATCCGTTCCGACTCCCGGGAGAGTCGGCGGCACGACCGCCAGGCCGACCGGGACGGAGACGCCGAGCTCGTCGCCTACAACGAGCGGCTCCAGGAGCTGGCCCGGCGCCAGGAGCGGCAGCGGTCGCCGGACGCCTAGGCTCGACCACGTGAAGGTGGCGCTGCTCCAGATCGGCTACGGCGATGACGAGACCGTGGCCGACCGCGTCGATCGAGTTGCGGCGTTGGTCCGAGAACAGCGCGGCCATGACCTCGTCGTCCTTCCGGAGCTCTGGGCCCCTGGCGGCTTCGCCTACGAGACGTGGGAGACGAGAGCCGACACTCCGCACGGCGCCATCGCCACCGCCATGAGTGCGGCGGCCAAGGACGCCGACGTGACCCTGCACGCCGGGTCGATCGTCGAGACCTCCTCCGACGGCAGCACGGGGCCGGAGGGCAAGGACCTCTGGAACACGTCGCTGGTCTTCGCGCCGGACGGGACGTTGCAGGCGACGTACCGAAAGATCCACCGGTTCGGGTTCGGTGCGGGAGAGCCGAAGCTCATGGAGGCCGGCGAGCGGATCGTCACCACCGAGCTCCCGGACGGCGTCGGCGGCACGGTCACCGCCGGGCTGTCGACGTGCTACGACCTGCGCTTTCCCGAGCTCTACCGCGCGCAGCTCGACGCCGGGGCGAAGGTGTTCGTCATCCCGGCGGCATGGCCGCGCCGGCGGGTCACGCACTGGACGCTGCTCGCGCACGCCCGTGCGATCGAGAACCAGTGCGTCGTTCTCGCCTGCAACACGGCGGGCACGCACTCGCGGACCGAGATGGGCGGCCACTCGCAGGTCGTCCTGCCGACCGGGGAGGCGCTGGCCGTCGCCGGTCTCGACGAGCAGGTGCTCAGCGTCGACGTGGACCTGTCCCTCGTGGACTCCTGGCGCGCCGACTTCCCGGTCCTGGCCGACCGGCGCATTCCTGACCGTGCGCACTGACGTCCGGGTTCGCGCGCCCGAGCTGGTCGGCCGGCGCTGGCTCAACACCGGCGGCCACGACCTCTCGCTCAGCGAGCTGCGCGGACGCGTCGTCCTGCTCGACTTCTGGACGTTCTGCTGCGTCAACTGTCTTCACGTGCTGGACGAGCTGCGGCCGGTCGAGGAGCGGTTCCCCGAGGAGATGGTCGTGATCGGCGTGCATTCGCCGAAGTTCGAGCACGAGGGCGAGCCGGCGGCGGTCGAGGCCGCGGTCGAGCGCTATGCCGTGGGGCACGCCGTCCTCGACGACCCCGAGCTGGTGACATGGCAGGCGTACACCGCCCGAGCCTGGCCGACCCTTGTCATCGTGGACCCCGAGGGGTACGTCGTCGCCTCGATGTCCGGCGAGGGCCACGCACCGGGGATCGCGAGCCTCGTCGAGGAGCTCGTTGCCGAGCACGCCGCCAAGGGGACGTTGCGGCGGGGGAACGCCCCGTATGCGCCGCCTCCCCTTCAGCAGTCGGCCCTGCGGTTCCCGGGGAAGGTCGCTCTCCTGCCGGACGGCTCGTTCGTCGTTTCCGACACGGCGCACCACCAGGTTGTGCAGCTCGAGGCGGACCTCGAGACTGAGCGCCGGCGGTGGGGTGGCTCCGGCGTGTTCGACGAGCCCCAAGGCGTGCTCCTGCTGCCGACCGAGGTGGCAGCGAGGGTTGGTTACGACGTGCTGGTGGCTGACTCGGTCAACCACCAGGTCAAAGGAATTTCGTTGTCGCACAACGAGATCTGCACTGTCGCCGGCTCTGGGCGGCCGTTGCGCCGTCGCGAAGGCGGCGGGCCGGCCCTCGAACAAGACCTCTCCACGCCGTGGGACCTGGCCTGGTGCGACGGCCGAGTGGTGATCGCGATGGCGGGCATCCACCAGCTCTGGGCCTTGACGGTTGACGCCGACCCCGCCCTGGGGCGCCTCGAGGTGCTGGCCGGAACCACACAGGAGGGACTCCGCGACGGCCCGGGTGACGCCGCGTGGCTGGCCCAGCCGTCGGGCCTCGCGACCTCGGCGGACGGACAACGAATCTGGGTGGCCGACGCGGAGACGTCGGCGCTGCGCTCCTGGTCGGCTTCCGGCCTGACCACCCAGGTTGGAGCCGGGCTGTTCGACTTCGGGCACCGCGACGGTCCAGCCGGGGAGGCGCGGTTCCAGCACCCGCTCGGCGTCGTCGAGCTGCCCGACGGGTCGGCTGCGGTGTGCGACACCTACAACGGGGCGATCCGCCGGTACGATCCCGTCGCCAACCGGGTCACGACCCTGGCTACAGCCCTGGCCGAGCCGAGCGACGCTGTCGTGGAGCGCGGGACGGACGGTTCGGTGCGGCTCGTCGTCGTCGAGTCGGCCTCACACCGCCTGGTCCGGGTGGCCATCCCGGCCGACGCCCACGAGGTGGACGGCCCGGTCCGACGCACCCAACGCCCGCCCACGTCGCTCGCTCACGGAGTGGTCGAGCTCGTCGTCGCCTTCAAGCCACCGAGCGGCCAGAAGCTCGACGACCGGTGGGGTGACCCGGCCCGGCTGGTGGTCTCAGCCAGCCCGCCGGACCTGCTCCTCGACGGCGCCGGGGACGGCGCGA
>DATLPT010000163.1:0-8672 GCA_035535635.1 Lapillicoccus sp.
GTGCGTCGGCGCCGATCGTGCCGGCCGCTCGGGAGGTTCTGCTGGCCGCGCTGGACGCCGGCTGGGCCGACCCGCGCCGGCTCTACGCGGAGGGCCGCCAGGCCCGGCGCCTCCTCGACGACGCCCGGGAGGCGGTCGCTGCGGGCCTCGGGGTCCGGCCGCCGGAGGTCAGCTTCCTGCCGGGCGGTCCGGTGGCCCTGTCGGCGGCGGTCGAGGGCATCCGGTATGCGTCGCGACGGCGGGGTACGCGCACGGTCGCCGCCGCGGTCGAGCACTCCGCGGTGCTCGTGCCCGGCCGTGCGGTGGCCGCCACCGCGGACGATGCGACCCTGTTGGACGAGGTGGCGGTCGACGCCGTCGGGCGAGTACGGCTGGACTCCTGGACGCGGGCCCTCGCGGTTCCCGGGACGGTCGTGGCGGCGCTGCAGAGCGCCAACGGGGAGGTGGGAACCCGGCAGCCCCTCGACGCGGCGTGGGAGGCGTGCCGGGCCCACGGCATACCCCTCGTCGTGGACGCCCAGGCCGGCCTCGGACGCGACCCGGTTCCGGAGGCCTACGACGTGCTGGTCGGGGACGCGAGGTCGTGGGGCGGCCCCGCCGGGGTGGGGGTCCTCGTGGTGCCGGAGCGGACCCGGTGGCGCCGTCCCGGAGCCGGCAGCGAAGCCGAGTTCGGGCGCACCGACGCCGAGCCGGTCGTGCCGCTGGTGCTGGCCGCGGCGGAGGCGTGGCTGGCGACCGCGACGGAGGGCCCGGACGAGTCTCGGCGGGCGTGGGAACTGGTCGAC
Organism: Lapillicoccus sp.; assembly: GCA_035535635.1. Taxonomy (GTDB): domain Bacteria; phylum Actinomycetota; class Actinomycetes; order Actinomycetales; family Dermatophilaceae; genus Lapillicoccus. The sequence continues at coordinate 786 of DATLPT010000163.1, forward strand.
GAGGTCCGGTCGGCCGCGTCCGAGGTTCCCGACACCGTCGTGGTGGGCGATCCGGTCGACCGGCTCCCGCACGTGGTGACGTTCTCCTGCCTGTTCGTCGACGGTGAAGCCCTGGTGCACGAGCTGGACCGCCGGGGGTTCGCCGTCGCGTCGGGATCGGCCTGCACGGCGAGCACGCTGGAGTCGAGCCACGTGCTGGCGGCGATGGGCGTGCTGACGCACGGGAACGTCCGGGTGACGCTGCCGCTGGCCGGATCCCTCCCCGGTGGCGCTGCGGAACGGGCGGCTGGCGTGCACGCCTTCTGCGCGGCGCTCGGGGACGCGGTGGAGGCCGTGCGGTCCCGGCTGGGGACGGACCGGCTGTGAGCTCCGCCGACGTGGTGGAGGTCGACGCGCGGGGGTTGCGCTGCCCCATCCCGGTGATCCGGCTGGGCGCCGCGATCAAGGACCTTCGGACCGGATCCCTGGTCCGGCTGCTCGCCACGGACCCGGCCGCCCGGTCCGACGTGGCGGCGTTCTGTCGGTTGCGCGGCCACGAGCTCGTCGAGACGGTCGACGAACCGGAGCACACCGCATACCTCGTCCGCCGCGGAAGTTGACCAGCTCGCCGGGCGTCAGCGGAAGGGCTCCGGCAGCGGCGTGCCCAGCGCTGCGGCGAGCAGCTGCAGATACTCCGACCGCGGCACCGAGGCCACGCCCAACGTCGCCAGGTGCGGCGTCCGCCACTGCACGTCGATGATCCGCCGTGCGTCACCGTCGGCTGCCACGATCTCGACGAGACCGGCGATCGCGGCCTTTGACGCGTCGGTCTCGCGGTGGAACATCGACTCCCCCGCGAACAGCCCGCCGATCGCCATCCCGTAGAGGCCGCCGACCAGCCGTCCGTCCCGCATCACCTCGATCGAGTGGGCCCAGCCGAGCCGGTGGAGCTCGGTGTAGGCCGCCACGATCTCCGCCGTGATCCATCGGCCGGAGCGCGAAGGGTCTGCGCACCCGGCGACCACCCCGGCGAAGTCCGTGTCGACGCATACGTCGAAGTGCCGCAGCGAACGCCGCAACGACCGGCTCACGTGGAGGTCGCGTGGACGCAGGATCCCGCGCGGGTCCGGCGACCACCAGCCCAGCGGCGCAGAACCGCCATGGCCCAAACCCATGGGGAAGAGCCCGCGGGCGTACGCCTCGAGCACCGTCCCCGGCGCGAGGTCGGCGCCGACACCGACCAGGTCCTCGCCCTCGTCCGCCCCGGTGGCGTCGAACACGAACCGCGACGGCGGCGGAATGATGGGCACGGAGGGTGCTCAGCCGGGCCGGCAGGCCACCACGGGGCGGATCTCGTCGGCGGAGTCGGGCCCGTAGGCGTCGGCGAGCCGGGCGAGGAACCGCTCCTGGCCCAGGTGGTACTCCTGGGTGCCCACCGTCTCGATGACGTACGTCGCCAGCATCGACCCCAGCTCCGCACATCGCCGCAGGTCCAGACCGCCGGCCAGCCCGGTCATGAAGCCGGCCCGGAACGCGTCGCCGACGCCCGTCGGGTCGGCCTTGCGGACCTCACGGGCCACGGGCACGGTGACGACATCCTCGCCCTTCCGGTGGATCGTCACGCCGCGGCCACCGCGGGTGATGATGCGCACGTCGACCCGGCCGAGGATGTCGTCGTCCGACCAGCCGGTCTTCTGCTCCGTGAGGTGCGCCTCGTACTCGTTCGTGAAGAGGTATGCGGCGCCGTCGACGAGGCGGCGGATCTCCGGGCCGTCCGCGAACGCCAGCTGCTGCGACGGGTCGGCGATGAACGGGATGCCCCGGGTGCGGCACTCCTGGGTGTGCCGCAGCATCGCCTCCGGGTCGTTGGCGCCGATGAGGACGAGGTCGAGGCCGCCGACGCGCTGGGCGATGGGGTTCAGCTCGATCAGACGCGCGTCCGACATGGCGCCCGCGTAGAAGGTCGCGATCTGGGCCATGTCGTCGTCGGTCGTGCAGACGAACCGGGCCGTGTGCCTGGTATCGCTGACGTGGACCGACTCGCAGTCGACACCGTGGCGCTCGAGCCACGACCGGTAGTCGGCGAAGTCCTCCCCGACCGACCCGACGAGGATCGGCCGCTGGCCGAGGTTGGCCATGCCGAAGGCGATGTTCGCCGCGACCCCGCCGCGCCGGATCTCCAGCTCGTCCGCGAGGAAGGAGAGCGAGATCTTGTCGAGCTGCTCGACGACGAGGGAGTCGCGGAACCGGCCCCGGAAGGTCATCAGGTGGTCGGTCGCGATGGACCCGGTGACCGCGATCTTCACGCGCGGCAACCTACCTGCAGAAACGAGTCGGAGTGATATCGACCGGACATCCGGCCGATATCACCCCGACCCCGTTGCTCAGCTGAAGCTGTCGCCGCAGGCGCACGAGCTGCCCGCGTTGGGGTTGTCGATGGTGAACCCCTGCTTCTCGATGGTGTCGGCGAAGTCGATCGTGGCGCCGGTGAGATACGGCGCGCTCATCCGGTCGACGACCAGCTCGACGCCGTCGAAGTCGGCCACGAGGTCGCCGTCGAGGGTGCGCTCGTCGAAGTACAGCTGGTAGATGAGACCGGAGCAGCCGCCGGGCTGGACGCCGACGCGCAGCCGCAAGTCGTCGCGGCCCTCCTGCTCGAGGAGGCTCTTCACCTTGGTGGCGGCGACGCCGGTGAGCACGACGCCGTGGGTGGTCTCCGTGGTGTGGTCCTGCTGAACGCTCATCCGTGGGTTCCTTCGGGTGTGCGGGCGTAGTCGGGCGTAACCGGCTCAACTGCGCGGTCCCCAGATGTGTTCCCGAGGACCCCTCCAGTCTAGGACGAGCTCTCCGGTGCCGGCGACCATGTGCTCGCGACCCGCGCGGCGCGCGCCTCGAGAGTGCCTACCGGGTCGGCCAGGGCGCCGGGCAGGTCGGGCGGCCGGTCGCAGACGGCGTAGGCGCCGGACAGCCCCGCGGTCATGGCCTCCCGCCGTCCGACCGACACCTGACCGGCCAGGACGACAGCCGGTATCCCGGCCGCCATGGCGCGCGCCGAGACCACGGCCGGTACCGAGTCACGCAGGCTCCGCCAGTCGAAGCGTCCCTCGCCGGTCACAGCCAGGTCCGCCTCTCGTACCAGCGCCGACAGTCCGATGAGATCGGCGACGAGGTCCGAGCCGTCGACCCGGCGGGCTCCGAGGAGCAGCAGGGCGTGACCCAGGCCCCCACCGGCACCGGCTGCCGGCTCGCGGTCGAGGCGTCGGGGCGCCCCACTCACCAGGTCGCGCGGTTGCGGCAGCTGCTGGCCGACGAGGTGCGTCCACCGGCCGAAGGCCGCCTCCAGCGCGTGCGCCTGCTGCGTCGTGGCACCGCGGCTCTCCGCCTCGACGGCGCTGGCACCCTGAAACCCCAGCAGCGGCAAGGTCGCGCGCGTCGCCAGGACCAGCCGGACGTCGCGGAACCGCTCACGAACGGCGGCCAGGCCGTCGAGGTCGTCGGCGTGGACGTCCGCCAGGGCCAGGCCGCCTCGGGTGAGAGCTGCGGTCCGGCCGGCACCCAGCGCCGCGAGGAGCCCCGCGCCGGCGTCATGGGTCGCGGTGGGCCCGAGTCCGACGACGATCGACGTCGGCTGCGTGGACAGGGCGAGCTCCAGCAGCTCTCCCGCCCCCGTCGAGGTGAAGTGGCCGGGGTCGCGGTCGCTCTCGGGAACCAGTTCCGGTCCGCAGGCCTGGGCCACCTCGACGTATGCGGTCCGTCGGCGTTCGTCCTCGACGACGAGGACCCCAGCCGGTACGGGCCGGCCCCGGGGATCCGCGATCGTCGCCGCGAGAACCTCACCGCCCACGGCGTCGGCGACCACGTCGAGGAAGCCCGCGCCGCCGTCGGACATCGGAGCGGTGACCACCTCGTCGTAAGGCGCCGCCCGGGACCACCCCCGGGCCATCGCGTCGGTCGCCTCCCGGGCGGTCAGCGTCCCGGCGAACCGGGACGGGGCGAGGACGACGCGCATACCTCATGCTGTCAGGCCGGCGACCACCTGGCTCGGCTGCCAGTCGAGCGTCCCGGCTGTTGTTACAAGCGCAGCCGAGCGGCTTGACTGCCAGTCGAGGCACTGGGCTGCACGGGGGACGCGATGAGTTGGGACCTCGCTGCGGGTCGCACGAGGCACCACCAACGACGAGGAGACAGCGATGTCCTTCCAGGCGTACCTCGACGCGGTCGAGAAGCAGACCGGCAAGACCCCGCAGCAGATCGTCGACGAGGCCGCCGCCGCGGGCCTGGGGCCGGACACCAAGGCCCGGGAGGTCACGACGTGGCTCAAGACGATGTACGGCATCGGGCACGGCCACGCCAACCGCTAGTCGGCACCGGCATACGATCGTGGCGTGACGACGATCGCGCGTGAGGGCGCCCACCCCCGGCCCTCGCTGATGCCGCTCCTCGTGCTCGGGCAGGGCCGCGACCTGGCCACCGAGCGCGGGGTCGAGTGCCCCGGCGACCTGCCGGCTCCGTCCGACCCGGGCCTGGTCGCGCGCGCCCGCGCGGCCAAGGCGGCGCTCGGCGACTCGGTCTTCGTGCTGGGGCACCACTACCAGCGCGACGAGGTGATCGAGTTCGCCGACGTGACCGGTGACAGCTTCAAGCTGGCCCAGCAGGCGGCCGCGCGGCCGGACTCGCCGTACATCGTCTTCTGTGGCGTCCACTTCATGGCCGAGTCGGCCGACATCCTCACCTCGGACGAGCAGACGGTGATCCTCCCCGACCTCGCCGCCGGGTGCTCGATGGCCGACATGGCCGCGATCGCCCAGGTCGAGGACGCGTGGGACGAGCTGCTCGACGTGTTCGGCGACGGCATCGACGGCGTCGTGCGGCCGGTCACCTACATGAACTCGTCCGCCGCCATCAAGGCGTTCACCGGCCGGCATGGCGGCACCATCTGCACGTCCTCGAACGCCAGGACCGCGCTGAGGTGGGCGTTCGACCAGACCGGTGGCGTCGACAGAGCCGGCAAGGTGCTGTTCCTGCCCGATCAGCACCTCGGTCGCAACACGGCGGTGCGCGAGCTCGGGATGTCGCTGGACGACTGCGTGCTCTGGGATCCGCACAAGCCCCACGGGGGCGTCACGCCCGAGCAGCTGCGCAGCGCCCGAATGATCCTGTGGCGCGGTCACTGCTCGGTACACGGCCGGTTCAGCGTCGAGGCCGTCGAGCAGGCGCGGCGCGAGATTCCCGGGGTCAAGGTCATCGTGCACCCGGAGTGCCAGTTCGAGGTGTGCGCGCTGGCCGACGAGATCGGGTCGACGGAGAAGATCATCAAGACCATCGCCGCGGCCCCCGACGGCACGTCCTGGGTGGTCGGCACCGAGCTCAACCTCGTGAACCGGCTGCGCCAGCAGTTCCCGGCGAAGCGGATCGCCTTCCTCGAGAAGAACGTCTGCTACTGCACCACGATGAACCGGATCGACCTGCCGCACCTCGTCTGGTCGCTCGAGTCGCTCGTCCAGGGCCGCGTCGTCAACCCGATCCACGTCGACCCGGACGTCGCGCACTGGGCCCGCGTCGCCCTCGACCAGATGCTGGCGCTGCCCGGCGAGACGGCCAAGGACTGATCACGGCGCTCGAGCGCGTGGCCGTCCGCTCCGACGTCCACGGCAATCTGACCGCGCTCGAAGCCGTCCTCTCCGACCTCGACGCCCGCGGTGTCCACGGCACGTACCTCGAAGGCGTGCTTGACAACGCCGAGCCGGCGCCTTTCGGCATCCAGTTCGTCCGGGTCCCCTTCGACATCGAGCACGAGATCGCTGTCGCCGAGGCGAGCCAGATGCCGGAGACGACGGCGTACGCGATCGAGCTGCGGACCGGCCTCTATCGGGGCTACCAGGAGGCGAGCCGGAACGTCTAGTCGTCCTTGTGGCTGACGATGTTGATCACGGTGCCGTTCGGCGCCCGGACGAAGAACCGTCGCACGCCCCACGGCTCCGTCGTCAGCGGGTGGACGATCTCGTACCCCCGCCGTTGCGCCTCGGCGTAGGCCGTTTCGACGTCGTCGCCCACGTGCACCGAGAGCTGCGAGTCGACCGGCGCGGACTCGTCGCGGGTCACGAGTTGGAGCACCGCTCGGCCGTCCGGCGTCCTGACCCTGGCGACCCAGCCGAGGTTCATCTCCTCCACGCTGAGGCCGAGGAAGTCCATGTAGAACTCGCGCGCCTGGTTCATGTCGGCCACCGACAGGTTGGCGGTGATGCCGGTCGGATTCATGTCGTCATTCCGTTCCCACGGTGAGAGTCATCCCGGCGATTCGTAGCCGTTCCAGCAGCGCGTCGCCCATGGCTACCGCCGGCGTCAGCACGCCGCCGCCGGAGCTGAGCCGGTCTCCGTCGAGGGCGAGGCAGAGCGCCGACTCCCCGAACATCCGCACGGTCGCCACGTTGCCGGGGTCGCCGCTGGCCGAGACGACCGCCCGCAGCCGCCGGCCGGCCGCGGTCGCGCTGCGCAGCTCGAACCGGAAGTACCCCTGGTCGCGAACCTGCTCGCCGGGTCCTTCGCCGGGGGACGGCAACAGCCGGTCCGCCAGCCGGCGCGTACCCGGGTTCGACATGGCGGCGAACGTCGTACCCAGCGCAGCAGCCAGGGCGTATGCCTCGAACCTCCCCCGCGTGCCACGGCCGAACCCGACCGCCTCGCGGTACCGGAAGCCCGGTCCGTAGACATGCCCCAGCAACGAGTCGCTGCGCCGGACGATGCGCGAGTTGAGCGGGGCCATGACCCAGGGCGCCGTCCACCGCCCGGTGGCCGCATCGCGAAAGACATGCCTGACATCGCGCTGGCCCGAACGGTCGGGCTCGGTCTCCCGATCCGCGGTGAGGGCGAAGGGGTCGAAGAGGACTCGGCGCTGCTCCGGGTCGGTCTCCAACGCCTCGATCTGCGAGCGCATGGAGTCGACGGTTCCACCGTTGATCCCGCCGCTCAGCCGGGTCACCAGCAGGGTCGTGTCGCCCAGTCCACCCAGTCCTAGACGCTCGGCCTCCTGATGCAGCAGGAGAACGCCGAGGTCCGACGGGATCGAGTCGAACCCGCAGGCGTTCACCACCCGAGCACCGGTCCGGACCGCCGTCTCATGAGCGGCGTCGATCGCGTCACGGACGAAGAGCACCTCTCCGGAGAGGTCCGCGTAGTGGGTTCCGGCCTCGGCACAGGCGCGTACCAGGGGGAGGCCGTACCGCGCATACGGGCCAACCGTGGTCGCCACCACGCGGGTGGTGCGGGCGAGGGCCGAGACCTGGGCGACGTCCGTGGCGTCGCAGACGACGGGCGGCCATTCCCGGCCCGCGGGGGGCAGCTCGGATCGCACCCTTTCGAGGCGCTCCCGCGACCGACCAGCGAGTGCGACTCGCATACCGGTCGGCGCATTGCGAGCAAGGTATGCCGCTACCAGGCGGCCGACGAACCCCGTCGCGCCGAGGAGGACGAGGTCGTACTCGCGGTCGGTCACCGAGCCATCGCCCCGATCCGGGCCAGAATCAGGGCCTCCGCCTGGCATACCCGCTCGAACTCGCCGAGATGGAGCGACTCGTTGGCCGCGTGGGCGCGGCCGTCGGGGTCCTCGACCCCCGTCACGAGGATCGCCGCTCCGGGGAAGACGTCGGCGAACCGGGCCACGAAGGGGATCGATCCCCCGGCGCCAATGTCGACCGGCCGGACGCCCCAGGCGTCGGCGAACGCGGCGCGCGCCTGGTCATAGACAGGCCCGTGGGCGTGGGCGTCGAAACCCGGGCCCTCGTCGTCGAGGCGCACCTCCATCCACGCGCCCCAGGGTAGGTGCTTCTCGAGGTGCGCCTTGAGCAGCTCGTAGGCGGCCGAGGTGTCCTCGTCGGGGGCGATCCGCATCGACAGCTTGGCCGACGCCGC
>DATLPT010000164.1:0-12429 GCA_035535635.1 Lapillicoccus sp.
TGGAGGCAGCCCAGGCGCACGCCGAAACGGCGGTCCGCCGCGCCGGCCGGGTCCCGGCCGCCCGAGAGGCGCTCGGACTGGTCGCCTACCGGCAGGGTGACTGGGCCAAGGCCCTCGCCGAGTTCCGGACCGTCCGACGCCTCTCCGGCTCCTCGCACCTGCTCCCGCTCATGGTCGACGCCGAGCGCGCGCTCGGCCGTCCGGACCGCGCGCTGGAGCTCGCCTCGACGCCGGAGGCGCGGACGCTGGCCCGCGACGAGCGGGTCGAGCTGGCGATCGTCGTCTCGGGGATCCGCCGAGACCAGGGCCAGCTGGACGCCGCGGTCGCCGGTCTGCGGATCCCGGAGCTCGACGCGGCTCGGCGCAAGCCGTGGAGCGCCAGACTGTTCTACGCCTACGCGGACGCGCTGCTGGCCCTCGGCGACCGCAGGGGTGCCCGGGAGTGGTTCGGGTCCGCGGTGGACGCCGACGAGACGCTTGAGACCGACGCGGCGGAGCGGGTGGAAGAGCTCGACGGCGTCCAGCAGGTCGACCTGCTGGAGGACGAGGACCGCGACGCGCCCTCCGACCGTGGCTGACCCGCTCGCGAAGCGTTACGCCGGGGTGGTCTGTGACCTCGACGGCGTCGTCCGCCGCGGTTCCGCGGCCGTCCCGTACGCCGTCGAGCAGCTCACCGCGCTGACCTCTCCGGTCGTCTACGCCACGAACAACGCTTCCCTGACGCCCGAGGACGTCGCCGGTCAGCTGCTGGGGTTGGGGCTGCCGGTCGGCCCCGACAACGTCGTGACGAGCTCTCAGGCGGCCGCCGCGTACGTCGCCTCCCGGTTCCCGGCCGGAGCGCCGGTGCTCGCGGTCGGCGGTCCGGGGGTGGCCGCCGCCCTCGCCGAGGTGGGCCTCACCCCCGTCGCGACGGCCGAGGCTGGAGTCGTGGCCGTGCTTCAGGGCTACGGCCCCAAGGTCACCGCCCTGGACCTGGCGGAGGCCAGCTACGCCATCGAGGGCGGCGCCACTTGGGTGGCGACCAACCGAGACGCGACGCTGCCCACCCATCGCGGGATCGCGCCCGGAAACGGAGCGTTGCTCGGGGCCGTGGCCACCGCCACCGGCCGGCAGCCGAGCGCATCGGCCGGAAAACCGGAACCGCCGCTCTACGACCTGTCCGTGACCCGCCTGGGCGTGCCGAAGTCCGACGTCCTGGCCATCGGCGACCGGCTGGACACCGACATCCTCGGCGCCATGGCGGCCGGCCTCGACTCGCTCTGGGTGCTGACCGGGGTGGACGATCTCGTCACCTTCGCAACGGCGTCCGGACGACCGGCGCCGACGTATGCGGCCCGCGACCTGCGCGCGCTCGCCCGCCCGCCGTTGGCGGCACGACCGGAAGGTCAGGAGTGGGTATGCGACACCGTGCGGCTCTCGGTCACCTGGGAACGCGGTGACGCCATCGTGCACAGGTCCTCCACGCCGGACGGCGCCGATGCGCTGGTCACCACTGCCGTGGCGGCCCTGCTCCACGGTCGTGACGTCGTCGGCGCCCCCGCGGGGGTGCTGGTCCGGGTGGCGACGACGGTGGCGGAGGACCTGGTCCGACTCGCCACCGAGCCGGACGGCGTCGCCGCGCAGTAGCGTGGACCACCGGGGCATCGGGAGACATGCGGGTGACGGAGGGAGACGGTCATGGCGATGGAGGGATTTCGCGGGTATGTGCAGCTGGCGTCCGGCTTGGCGGAGATGTCACGGGCCAAGGCCATGGAAGCCGCTTCCGCGCTGCTGTCGCTATCCAGTGGACTCGCCGGCGGCAGCTCCGGGCGCAACGTCCAGGTCCAGGACCTCGCCGAGGAGCTGCTGGCCGCCGCGGCGGCGAACCGCCGCAGTCTCATCGCGCTGGTCCGCGGCGAGGTCGAGCGAGCCATGGCCAACAGTCCGATTCCTCCGGACGAGCTCGATCGCGCTCGAGCGGCGATGGCCAAGCTCTCGGCGGACGTCGAGGAGCTTCGGGCCCAGGTGCTGGCGAACCCGGCGGTCGGCGAGGTCGTCGCCAAGCTCGGCCTGGCCGGTTACGCGTCGTCCCGGCCGGTGGAGCGTCCTGCTGCCGCCGCGGAAGCCGGTGGAGTCGCGTCGATGAGGCCGAGGTCGGCCGAGGAGGGTCTGGTCGTCGACGCCGCCCTCACCGCCCCGGTGGAGGAGCCGGCGTCCGCCCCGCCCCGGCGGCGTCCGCCGCGCACGGCGATCGCCGGCGCGACCAGCGAACCGGCCGTGACGAGGAAGGCGGCCACGAAGAAGGCGACGACCACGAAGGCATCGACCAAGAAGGCGGCCACAAAGAAGGCGGCCACCCAGAAGGCCTCGACGAAGAAGGCGGCGACGAAGAAGGCGGCGACGAAGAGGACGGGCGCCACGAAGTCCACCACGAAGAAGACGGGGACCAAGCCGGCTACGGCGACCAAGACCGCGGCCAAGAAGTCGGCCACGAAGAAGTCCGCCGCCAAGACGTCCACCGCGAAGAAGTCCGGGGCCACGGCGGCGAAGGCCGCACCGAGCAGCTCAGCGGGCCGCTCGTGACCGTGGACGAAGGCGGGACGACCGACGCCGGCGTGGAGCCACCACCGGCGACCGGAGACCCTTCGGTCGACGCTGCCCTCCAGCGCTTGCATGAGAGCGCCGATTCCGGCGACCTCGACGAGCAGGCCCAGGCCGGCGAAGCCACCCACCGCGCCCTTCAGGACCGGTTGGCCGACCTCGGCGGTGGTTGACCTCCACGACCTCCACGGCCACGGCGGCCTCGCCCGCCTGGACGCCGAGCTGGTCCGCCGCGGCCTGGCGCGCAGCCGGGGCCAGGCGCGCGACCTGGTCCGGAAGGGCGACGTCCTCGTTGACGGCGTCACGGTGAGGAAACCGAGCAGCCCCGTGAGCCACGACATCGCCATCGCCCTCGCGGAGCGGCCGGACGGCTGGGCGAGCCGGGCCGCATACAAGCTGCTCGGGGGTCTTGACGTCTTCGGGCCGCGAGGGTTGAAGGTGACGGGCAAACGGTGTCTGGACGTCGGGGCGAGTACCGGCGGGTTCACCCAGGTGCTGCTCGACGCCGGGGCCGAGCACGTCACCGCCCTGGACGTCGGTCACGGCCAGCTCGCCGCGGAGATCGCGCGGGATCGGCGGGTCGAAGCGCGGTCGGGATCGAATATCCGTGACGTCCGGCCGGGTGACCTCGGCGAGCCGTTCGACGTCGTGGTCGCCGACCTCAGCTTCATCTCGCTGGGGCTGGTCCTCGGCGTCCTGGCGAGCCTGATGACGTCCACCGCGGACGCGGTCCTGCTGGTCAAGCCCCAGTTCGAGGTCGGCCGGGAACGCCTGGCCCGAACCGGCGTCGTCATCTCGACCGCTGAGCACGCGCGGGTGCTCGGCGACGTGCTCCGAGCCGCCGAGGCGGCCGGTCTGCACCTTCGCGGACTCGAACCAAGCCCCATCCGGGGCGCGACGGGGAACCGGGAGTACCTACTCTGGGTCACAACAGGTCCCGGCGAGCCGTTCGACCAGAGCATCGTCGCCACCGCCGTCGGTCGAGCCCCGAAGGGAGCACCGTGACCCGCAGGATCCTGCTCGTGGCGCACCCCAACCGTCCTGGCGTGGTCGACATCGCCCGGAGCGTGGTCAAGCAGCTGCGCGCCGCCGACGTGGAGGTGGCGCTGCCGAAGGAGGAGGCGCACGCCTTCGAGGGCATCGACATCGGTCCGGTGGTCGAGGCCGACCCGGACCATCCGACGACGGGAGCCGAGCTGGTCGTCGTCCTCGGCGGCGACGGGACGATCCTGCGCGGCGCGGAGCACTCGCGTGGGACGCAGGCGCCCCTGCTGGGCGTCAACCTGGGACACGTGGGCTTCCTCGCGGAGGCCGAGCGTGAGGAGATTCCAGCGACCGTCGACCATATCGTCCACTGCGCCTACGAGGTCGAGGAGCGGATGACCCTCGCCGTGACGGTCCGGCAGGAGGGTGAGGAGCCGTTCCCGTGCTGGGCGCTCAACGAGGTGAGCGTCGAAAAGGCCGCCCGCGAGCGGATGCTCGAGGTGGCGGTCGAGGTGGACGGGAGGCCGTTGTCGGCGTTCGGGTGCGACGGAGTCGTCGTCTCCACCCCGACGGGATCGACGGCATACGCGTTCTCCCTCGGCGGGCCGGTGATCTGGCCCGACGTCGAGGCGATCCTCATGGTCCCCAACGCGGCGCACGCGCTCTTCTCACGACCGATCGTCGTGGGGCCGAGGTCCCGGCTGGCGGTCGAGGTCATCCCCCAGGCCGAGGGCCACGGGATCATGTGGTGCGACGGCCGTCGTCAGCTCGAGCTGCGCCCGGGTTCGCGGATCGAGGTGGGCCGCAGCGATGTGCCGGTGCGGCTCGCCCGGCTCAGCGCCTCGCCGTTCACGGACCGGCTGGTGGCCAAGTTCGACCTCAGCATCGCCGGATGGCGCGGGAACGGCCGCCCGCGCTGACGCGCGCCTGATCGGGGTCCCGGCGAAGTATCGGAGCGCAGCGGAGAACTTCGTGGGGTGACTCGTCGGGGTCCCCGCGAAGTATCGGAGCGCAGCGGAGAACTTCGTGGGGTGACCTAGGGTGATCGCGTGTTCGAGGAGGTCCGGATTCAGGGGATCGGCGTCATCGACGACGCCGTCCTCGGACTGAGTCCGGGCCTCAACGTCGTCACGGGTGAGACCGGCGCCGGCAAGACGATGGTCGTCTCGGGCCTGGGGTTGCTGATCGGTATGCGAGCCGACGCCGGGCTCGTCCGCGCCGGACGACGGGCGGCCGTCGTCGAAGGGGTGGTCAGCGTTCCCGCGGGCCACCCAGCGCTCGAGCGGGCCGAGGAAGCCGGTGCCGACGTCGCCGACAGCCTGCTGCTGGCGCGCACCGTGGGCGCCGACGGACGCTCGCGAGCCCACGTCGGCGGCCGGAGCACCCCCGTGGGGGTCCTCACGGAGATCGGCGAGACCCTCGTCGCCGTCCACGGGCAGGCCGACCAGTGGCGACTCCGGCAGGGCGACCAGCACCGGGAGGTGCTCGACGGCTTCGGCGGCGAACCGATTGCGGAGGCTTTGCACGCATACCGGGAGACCTTCGACGCCCTCTCGCGCGCGAGCGCCGAGCGCGACCGGCTCCGGCAGCTGGCGCACGAGCGGGCCCGCGAGATCGACGTCCTGCAGGCCGGACTCGACCGCATCGAAGCTCTGGATCCCGAACCGGGTGAGGACGTCGCCCTGCGGGCGGAGGACGAGCGGCTGTCGCACGCCGACAGTCTCCGGCTCGCGGCGGCGCGGGCCCACGCATACCTCGTCGGTGAGGAGGGGTACGCGACGGACGGTCCAGTCCCGGTCGTCGACGCGCTCTCCGGGGCCCGGTCCGCCCTCTCACCGGTGAGCGACCACGACGGGGCCCTCCGGGAGCTCGAGGGCCGGGTCGCCGAGCTGGGCTACCTCGCCGCAGACCTGGCCGCGGACCTCGCGTCGTACGTCGCCGACGTGGACGTCGACCCCGCGAGGCTGGCCGAGGTGCAACAGCGCCGGGCCGACTTGGCCGGGCTGACTCGACGCTACGGCGACACCGTCGACGACGTCCTCGTGTGGGGCAAGGAGGCGGCCGCGACCCTGACCGAGCTGCTTGGTGCCGACGACCGGGTGCAGCAGCTGGACGCCGAGACCGCCCGGCTGCAGGCCGAGCTGGCCCTTCGGGCGGCAACCCTCACGGGGGCGCGCCAGGCCGCGGCGGTCGAGTTCGGCCGACGGGTCACCGAGGAGCTGGCCCATCTGGCCATGGGTCGCGCCGAGATCTCGGTGTCCGTCGCGTCGCGGGACGACCCGGACGGGCTGCCGGTGGGGAAGCGGACCGTTCGCTGGACTCGGTCGGGGGTCGACGACGTCGACATCCTGCTCGCCTCGGGTCCGGGCAACCCGGCCCGCACGGTGGCCAAGGCCGCGTCGGGCGGGGAGCTGTCGCGGGTCATGCTCGCGATCGAAGTGGTCGGGCGCACCGCAGCGGTCCCCACCTTCGTGTTCGACGAGGTGGACGCCGGTGTCGGCGGGCGCGCCGCCGTGGACGTCGGCGCCCGGCTGGCCACGCTCTCGCGGCACGCCCAGGTCGTCGTCGTGACGCACCTGGCACAGGTCGCGGCGTTCGCCGATCGGCACCTCGTCGTCCGCAAGAGCGATGACGGCGTGGTCACGTCGAGCCAGGTGGCGGTGCTCGAGGGCGACGAACGGCTGCAGGAGCTCTCCCGGATGATGGGTGGCGACGCCACCTCGGCAGCGGGGCTGGAGCACGCGCGCGAGCTGCGTGACCAGGCCGCGGCTCTGCGCTCCACACCCGGTCGGGGGCGCTGAGCGCCAGCCTCGGCGCGGGCCGAGGCGGAGGACCACCCGCGTGGGCGTGGCACCATGGACGGCGATGTCGTTCAGCCCAGTGCGACCACCGGTGGTCTCCTCGCGGCCTTCGGCCCCGGCGGGGCTCGTCGTGGCCGCGTGGGGCCTGCTCCTGGCGGTCGTGACGGTGGTCCGCTGGCCGGTGCTGTCGTGGTCGGTCGGGGCGACGTGTCTGGGCACGGTGTACCAGGCGGTCAACGCCGTACCCACGGTCCTCTTCGACGTCGCGGCCGGCTGCGCCGTCGCCTCGGTCGCCGTGCCGATGCTCGTCGGGGCGCTGGGCCACGGTCGGCCACGAGACGTGTCGCGGCTGGAGTCGGCCGTCCTCACCTGGACCGTCCTGATCCTCGGCCTGTGCTCGCTCGGCGTCGGCGTGGCCGCGCGGCCGGTCGCGAGCGCGCTGGTCGGGGACAGCGGCTGCGCTGGCGCCGTCGAGGCGGCGGCCGACATGCTGCGGTGGTTCGCACCCCAGCCGCTCCTGCTCGGGGCCGGAGTTGTGCTCGGCGGCATCCTTCGGGCGCACGGACGCCCGCTCGCCGCGGCGGCCGGTCCGGCGCTGGCGGCCCTTGTGACGGTCGGCAGCCTGGTGGCGTTCCGCATGCTCGCCTCGGCCGGGGACACTACGGGCGTATCCGGATCCCACCTCGCCGTTCTCGCCGGCGGGACGACGCTGGCTGCGCTGGTCCTCGCCGCCGTCCCGGCGGTGGTGGCCTGGCGGGTCGGGCTCGCGATCCGGCCCACCTTCCGGATCCCTCGGATCCTGGCGGGGGAGACCCGCGGAGTCGCGCAAGCGTGCGGAATCGCCGTGCTGGGGCAGCTGTTCGGCGCGGTGGCGGCGGTGATCGTCACGTCGCGGTCGGGCGTCGGGGTACTTCCGGTTCAGGCCTACGGGCAGGGCACCCTGCTCCTCGTGTACGCGGCCCTCCTGTGGCCGCTCGTGGCCGGCGTCGTGGCGCGGTTGGCCGGCGTCTCGATGGCACCGGCCGGGCCCGTCGAACTCGACCAGACCGTGGTGCTGACGCGATCGGCTCGGCACCGGAAGCCGCCAACGGTCGGCACACTGGCCGGGCAGGCACGTGCCGCAGTGGCGCTGGGTGCCGTCGGTTGCTCGGCCCTCGCGGCGGCCGCGGAGCCCGTGGGCGGGTTCTTCAGCGGCCTGGACCGGGCCAGGGAGACCGCGCGGGGACGCGCTGCCCTGGAGGCGCTCACCCCCGGTCTCTGGTCCGCGGCGCCGACCCTCATCCTCATGGGCTTGGCGGCCGTGCTCTCGGCGGCGCTCTACGTGCGGGGTCGGCCGTTCGTCGCCGGGGGCGCCATCGCCGCGGCATGGCTCATCGCCGGCGGCATTCCCCTGGTCGCGGTCATGCCCGGCGCCGCGCCGGTCTGGACCCTCGTCGCCCTCGGTGCCGCCGCGGTCGTCGGGCTGGCCGTCGCGACCCTCGACCTACTCGCCGCCACGTCCCGGGCGTGGGGACCGGGTGCACTCGCCGGCCTGGGCCGAACCGTCCTCGTCGCCGTGCTCGGGGCGGCTGTCGGAACCGCTGCCGGCGTGCTGGCCGACCGGTGGTGGAAGGTGTCCGCGGCCTGGGCGAACGCCGGGGTCGCGGTGGCGCTGGCCGCCCTCGGGGCCCTGGTCACCGTGGCCGCGTTGGCCGCCTTCGACCGGGAGGTCGTCCGACGGCTCTGGCGGCCTGGGCCGCCGGCCGGCGACCGGCTGGATGCGTAGCCACGCCGTCTGAGGCGCCTCGCCGGGCGCTCACGGACGCGTGACATAGACTGCAATCCCGTGGTGGAGCAGACCAAGCACATCTTCGTGACCGGAGGCGTCGCCTCCTCGCTCGGCAAGGGCCTCACCGCCAGCAGCTTGGGGCATCTGCTTCGAGCGCGCGGTGTACGGGTCACGATGCAGAAGCTGGACCCCTACCTCAACGTCGACCCGGGAACGATGAACCCGTTCCAGCACGGCGAGGTCTTCGTCACCGACGACGGCGCGGAGACGGACCTCGACATCGGCCACTACGAGCGGTTCCTCGACGTCAACCTGCAGGGCAGCGCCAACGTCACCACCGGCCAGATCTACAACCGGGTCATCGCCAAGGAGCGCCGCGGCGAGTACCTCGGCGACACCGTCCAGGTGATCCCGCACATCACCAACGAGATCAAGGCGCGGATGCGGGCCACCGCTACCGGCGACAAGGACGCCCCAGACGTCATCATCACCGAGATCGGCGGCACGGTCGGCGACATCGAGTCGCTGCCGTTCCTCGAAGCCGCCCGGCAGGTGCGCCACGACGTCGGCCGCGACAACGTCTTCTTCCTCCACGTCTCCCTCGTGCCGTACCTGGCGCCGAGCGGCGAGCTCAAGACCAAGCCGACCCAGCACTCGGTGGCCGCGCTGCGGCAGGTCGGCATCCAGCCCGACGGCCTCGTGCTCCGGGCGGACCGGGAGATCCCCGACGGCATCAAGCGGAAGATCTCGCTGATGTGCGACGTCGAGACGGCGGCGTGCGCGGCGGCGGTCGACGCGCCGTCCATCTACGACATCCCCAAGGTGTTGCACCGTGAAGGCCTCGACGCGTACGTCATCCGTCGGTTGGGACTGCCGTTCCACGACGTGGACTGGCGGGACTGGGACCGGATGCTCCTACGCGTCCACGACCCCGAGCACGTGGTCGAGATCGGTTTGGTGGGCAAGTACATCGACCTGCCCGACGCATACCTCTCCGTCACCGAGGCGCTGCGCGCCGGTGGGTTCCAGCACAACGCCAGGGTGCACATCCGCTGGGTGGCCAGCGACGAGTGTCAGACCGAGTCCGGTGCCCAGAAGGCCCTCGGCGGAGTCGATGCGGTGCTGATCCCCGGCGGCTTCGGGGTGCGAGGGATCGAGGGCAAGGTCGGGGCGATCCGGTGGGCCCGCGAGCGTCAGGTGCCGACCCTCGGCATCTGCCTCGGCTTGCAGTGCATGGTGATCGAGTATGCGCGCAACGTCGCCGGGATCGACGGCGCCTCGTCGTCGGAGTTCGACCCGCAGACCCCGGCCCCGGTCATCGCGACGATGGAGGAGCAGAAGGCCTTCGTCGAGGGCGCCGGCGACCTCGGCGGCACCATGCGCCTGGGTCTCTACCCCGCGCGGCTCTCCGAGGGCAGCATCGTGGCCAAGACCTACGGGGTCACCGAGGTCGAGGAGCGACACCGGCACCGTTACGAGGTCAACAACGGGTACCGGACGCAGCTCGAGGAGTCGGGCATGCTGTTCAGCGGGTTGTCGCCGGACCGCGAGCTCATCGAGTTCATCGAGCTGCCCGTTGATGTGCATCCCTATTTCGTTGCCACGCAAGCGCATCCGGAGTTCCTCTCCCGCCCGCATCGCCCCCACCCGCTGTTCGCGGGGCTGGTCGAGGCGGCCCTGGACCGGCAGCGCGGCGAGCGCCTCGTCGAAGTTCCGCGCGACGGCTATTCGGAGGGCTATGTGTCCCCTCAGCCGGTCTCGGCTCACGCGGGCTGACCCGTGGACCTGCCCCTCGGGACTCTCGCCGACCTGCGCGACGAGAAGGTCGAACCGACCGTGCTCTCGTCCGAGGTGGTCGTCGAGGGAAGGATCTTCGACCTGCGCCGCGACACCGTGGACCTGGGTGACCACGGCAGCGTGACGCGTGAGTACCTCCACCACACCGGGGCGGTCATCGTCGTGGCCCTCCGCGAGATCGACGGCGTCGACCATCTGGTGATGATCCGGCAGTACCGGCACCCCGTCCGCTGCAGCGAGTGGGAGCTCCCCGCCGGGCTGCGCGACGTCAGTGACGAGCCGCCGGAGGTCACCGCCGCCCGGGAGCTGGCCGAGGAGGTGGAGCTGCGGGCCGAGCGGTGGGACCTGCTCGTCGACCTCTTCGCGTCGCCGGGCAGCACGTCCGAGGTGATGCGGATCTTCCTGGCGCGTGACGTCTCGGAGATCGCCGACGGCGCCTTCGAGCGGAGTGGCGAGGAGGCGGGGATCACCGGCATGTGGGTTCCCCTCGACGACGCGTACGCCGCTGTCCTCGGCGGGCGCATCCACAACCCGGGCGCCGTAGTCGGCGTTATGGCGGCCTGGGGATCCCGACAGCAGGGCTGGTCCACCCTGCGACCGGCCGCCGCGCCGTGGCCGTGGCACCCCTGAGCGCATGACCGACGAGGGTGGCGTGGTCCGCGTAAGCGTGTGCCTCGCCGCCCACGACGGAGCGACGTTCATCGGCGACCAGGTCCGGTCCATCCTCGATCAGTTGGGTCCGTCGGACGAGCTTGTGGTGGTCGACGACGCCAGCACCGACGGCACGGTCTCGGTGATCGAGTCGTTCGGTGATGCGCGAATCCGGTTGTTCCGCAACGACTCCAATGTCGGGTACGTGCGGGCGTTCGAGCGTGCGCTGGGTCTGGCGCGAGGCGCATACCTGTTCCTGTCCGACCAGGACGACGTCTGGATGCCCGGCCGGCTCGAGGCGATGGTCGCGGCCCTCGACCGCGACGGGATGGTCGCCACGAGCGTGGCGGTGCTCGGGGCGCCGCCTGGACCGCCGCGGTGGAACCTCCGGGACAAGGACTCGCACCGGTATGCGACGAACGTCGCGGCCGTGCTGGTGGGCGTGCGCTGGTACTTCGGGTGTGCCATGGGTATGCGTCGCGACCTGCTTCCGGTCGTGCTGCCGTTCCCGCCGTGGCTGACCGAGTCTCACGACCTGTGGATCGGGTTGGTGGGCAACGTCCGGCACGAGATGCGGCACCTCGAGGCGCCGTCGGTGGAGCGTCGGCTGCATGGGTCCAACCAGACTCCGCTGCGGTGGCGGCCGCTCCCGACGATTCTCCGGGCGCGGGTCATGCTGGTTCGATGCCTGGTGGAGGCCCGCCGCCGGTCGGTTGGGCGTAGCCGCGGCAGGGACTAGGTCGTCGGGATCTTGACCCAGATCTCGTAGCTTCCGCTGCCGTAGCTGTTGTCGAAGGGCAGCTTCCCGAGCATTCGGTACTGGCCGTCGGTGCGCAGCTGCGCCTCGAGCACACGATCGAGCTCTTGGGTGACGGTGAAGCTGAGCACGACGAGGTCGAAGTGGCCATCACGGATGGCGGCCTGGTATGCGGAATCCCCGGTCAGTCCTCGGCCTGTTCGGTCGGTGTAGTCGATCGAGTAGGTCGAGGTCCACTGTTCGGGCGTCGTCTCGGCCCGGAGGTAGTACTGCGGCACCGAGTCCGCTTCGACGAGGTAGTGATGGTCGGGCGCGAGCTGCGGCCGGATGGCGTTGACCAGCGATGAGCTGTCAGCCCACCCCAGGTAGAGGTGCTGGGACTGCGTGATGCCGAACGTCAGCAACGTGACCCAACAGGCGATGGCCACCTGAGGGAACCGGAAGTGCTGTCCCACCAGGGTGCTGAGGCCGACCCCGGCCATTGAGGCCGCGAACAGCAAGCCGAAGCCGACGTGTTTGTGCAGGGATACGGTCATGTGCAGGTACATCTGGTAGGCGGGAGCCAGCAAGGCCGTACCGCAGAGCAGCCCACCGAGGGCGAGTCGCCACCATTGCGGACGGGCGTCGCGTCGTCGCCAGCCGAACCACGCAGCGCCAAGGATCGCCAGGGCGACGATGCCGCCGCCCCACTGCAGACAGCTCACCAGCAGGTCCACCGGGTTCGCGTCGCCGTGCTCCCGAGCGGTCGTCGTGGAGCTGAGGCCTCGCAGGTACGACGGCCCGCCGAGCGCCAGCCCCCCAGCGAGCAGGGCGGCGCTAACGCCGCAGAGGAGCAGTGCCCGCCGCAGCGCAGCACCCCAACGGCCGCGCTCGTAGGCGGACAACGCGGCCAAGCCCGCCACGGTGGGCAAATACATGAGGGTCGCATACTTGACCGCCACCCCGAGGGCGACAGCAACGGCGGCTGCGAGGATCAGCCCGATGCCGACATTGGAGCTGGAACATCGGCTGCTCCGGACCGCCAACCAGGCGGCCAGGGCCAGCATGAACAGGGCGGCGGCGTCGTAGGTGGCGAGGTGTCCGAGGAACAA
>DATLPT010000165.1:0-6190 GCA_035535635.1 Lapillicoccus sp.
GAGGATGAGCGCGGCGACGAGGGTCACCGCATACGACTCGAAGAGGTCGGCGGCCATGCCGGCGCAGTCGCCGACGTTGTCACCGACGTTGTCGGCGATGGTGGCGGCGTTGCGCGGGTCGTCCTCGGGTATGCCCGCCTCAACCTTGCCGACGAGGTCCGCGCCGACGTCGGCAGCCTTGGTAAAGATGCCACCACCGACCCGCATGAACATGGCGAGCAGCGCAGCGCCGAAGCCGAAGCCCTCGAGGACCTTCGGGGCGTCGCCCCGGTAGACGAGCACGACGATAGCGGCGCCGAGCAGACCGAGCCCGACCGTCGCCATCCCGACCGTGCCACCGGTCCGAAACGCGATCCGCATCCCGTAGTCACGCTCGCCGTCGCGGGCGGCGGACGCGACCCGCACGTTGGCCTTGACCGCGAGGGACATGCCCAGGTAACCGATGAGGGCGGAGAAGATCGCCCCGACCACGAAGAAGATCGAGCGGCCCAGCTTGACGCTCATCGTGTCGGCTGGGAGGAGGAACAGCAGTCCGAAGACGAGGACGACGAAGATGCTGAGCGTGCGAAACTGGCGGTTGAGATAGGCCTGCGCGCCCTCTTCGACCGCAGCGCCGATGGTCTGCATGTTCTCGGTGCCGGGATCGGCGGCGAGCACCTGGCGCCGGAAGAACAGGCCGAACACCAGGGCGATCACGGCGATGGCAAGCACCGCGTAGACGAGGACCAGGTTGTTGCCTGCCAGCTCCAACGAGGACTCCGCGGCGGGGGCAAGGTTGGGCATACTGCACTTCCTCCTTGAGGACGCTCACTCACCCTTGAGTGGACGGACCCGTCTTTAGCCCCCAGAAGTGAGCACAGCAGGAACGCGCGGGTGATTCGCCGGGAAACCCTACCTGGAGGTAGGTGCTGGCCCTAATCAAACCAGAGTGCGAGCGTCGTCGCCCAGGCGGGCTGCTGGCTGTGCGCTCGGCCTAACCGGCGGCGATGGCCTCCCCCACGGTGGGGTAGATGGCGAAGACCTTGTCGAGGCCGGTGATGACGAAAACCTTTAGCACCCGGTCGTGGGCGCACACGAGTCGCATCGAGCCGTCGTTGAGCCGAATCTGCTTCAGCCGGCCGACGAGGACGCCGAGTCCGGTGGAGTCCATGAAGGACACACCGGAGAGGTCGACCACGAGGTCGTACCGGCCGGCGTCGATCTCCGCGTCGAGCTGTTCCCGCAGCTGCGGCGCGGTGTAGACGTCGATCTCCCCGACGACCTGCACCACCGTGCGGCCGTCGACCACCGAGGTTCCGATGTCGAGGTCCAAGGGGTCCTACCTGTTCGTACCGGCTGCGCGACCCGACCGACGGCGCATGCCCTCGCCAGGCGCGCGACATGCCGCCCCGGTCGACGCCCGAACCCTACTCTCCGGGCATCGGGCGGACGTACCGTATCGGCGATGTCCAATGCTGTTCCACCCCCCGGTTCGGGATCGCCCGCGAGCGCCTCGGCGGCCGCCTCCGCTGGCGTGTCCCGAGGCACTCCTGGCTCTGGTCGCCCCTCGCCTGAGGCGCTGCTGAGCAGTCTGGCCCGGGACGAGCGGCGCGAACGGCTCACGCACGTGCACCGGGTGCCGGCTCGGGCAGCATCGCCCGCGCCGTGGCCGGAGTGGGTGACGCCCAGCCTGTATGCGGCGCTGACCCAAGCGGGGCTGTCCAGCTTGTGGAGCCACCAGCTCGAGGCGGCCGAGACCGCGCATGCTGGAACGCACGTCGTCCTGTCGACCGGAACTGCGTCGGGCAAGTCGTTGGGGTTCCTGCTGCCAGCCCTCTCGGACGTCGTCGACGGCTCGACGGCTCCGAACGGGCGGGGCGCGACCGCGCTTTACGTGGCTCCCACCAAGGCCCTGGCCCACGACCAGCTCGACCGGCTCCACCGGCTGGCCCTTCCGGGACTTCGTGCCGCCGCGTACGACGGCGACACCTCCCCCGAGGACCGCCGGTGGGTGCGCGAGCACGCCAACTACGTCCTGACCAACCCCGACCTCCTCCACCACTCCCTCCTCCCAGGCCATGAGCACTGGGCGCCGTTCCTCCGCGCACTTCGGTACGTGGTGCTCGACGAATGCCACGTGTACCGGGGCGTGTTCGGGTCGCACCTGGCGATGGTGCTGCGGCGACTGCGGCGGGTGTGCGCCCGGTTCCGGTCGGCGCCGACCTTCGTGCTCGCCTCGGCCACGGTCGCCGAACCCGCGGTGCATGCCGGCCGGCTGGTAGGTATGCCGGTGCACCCGGTAACCGAGGACGGCTCGCCCCGGGCGGCGCTCACCTTCGGACTCTGGCAACCGGGCGAGACCGGAAATGCCTGGCGGCCGCACCTCACCCCGGAACCGCCCCACGGCGACGGCGGCCCCGAGCTCGAGTCGCAGGGCGACAACCGCTCCGAGCCGGAGGCACCGGAGTCGGCGACTACCGTCTCGCTGAAGCCAGACGGGAGCGGCCGCTCTTCTCGCCGGCGGAGCGCGGTCGCCGAGTCCGCGGACCTGCTGACCGACCTCGTCGCCCAGGGCGTCCAGACGGTGGCGTTCGCCCGCTCGCGGGCCGGCGTGGAGGTGATCTCCGCCGCCGCCCGCAGCCACCTGTGTGAGCTGGACGTCGCGCTGGGAGACGCGGTCGCGGCATACCGGGGCGGGTACCTTCCCGAGGAACGCCGCGAGCTGGAGGCCGCGCTCCGGGCCGGTGGTCTGCTCGGCCTGGCCGCCACCACGGCGCTGGAGCTCGGGATCGACATCTCGGGTCTCGACGCCGTCCTGCTCGCCGGGTGGCCCGGCACCCGTGCGTCGATGTGGCAGCAGGCCGGCCGAGCGGGACGTGCCGGTGCCGAGTCGTTGGCTGTGCTCGTCGCCGCGGACGACCCACTGGACACGTATCTTGTGAACCACCCGGATGCCGTGTTCGGCCAGTCCATCGAAGCCGCGGTGCTGGACCCCGAGAACCCCTACGTGCTGGGGCCCCACCTCGCGGCGGCCGCCGCGGAGCTGCCGCTGACCGAGGCTGACGCCACCTACTTCGGCCCGTCGATGCCGCCCCTCCTGGACGGCCTGACCGCTTCCGGTGTGCTGCGCCGACGTCCGACCGGCTGGTTCGTGGCGAACGGGGAGCGACCGGCCGATCGGGTGTCTCTCCGCGGTTCCGGCACCACGCTGCGGATCGCCGACCACCGCACCGGCCGCGTGCTCGGCACCATCGATGACGCCCGCTCGCACACCGCAGTCCACCCGGGCGCCGTCTACGTCCACCAAGGCGAGACCTACGTCGTGCTGAACCTCGATCTCGACGAGGGTTGCGCCTTGGTCCGGGTGGGCGACCCAGGGTGGTCGACGCAGGCCCGCTCCGTGTCGGCCTTCGACATCGTGGCGGTCGAGCGCTCGCGGCAGTGGGGCGCTGTGGGATGCCACTTCGGCGACGTGCGGGTGCAGACCCAGGTGACGTCGTTTCTGCGCCGGCTGCCGACCGGAGAGGTCATCGGTGAGCACCCGCTCGTCCTTCCCGTGCGTTCGCTGCCGACGAAGGCGGTGTGGTGGACCATCCCGGTCGAGCTGCTCGCGGCCTGGAACGTTCCGGAGGCGGCCATCCCCGGAGCGGCCCACGCCGCCGAACACGCCGCCATCGGGATGCTGCCCCTGGTCGCCACCTCGGACCGGTGGGACATCGGCGGCGTCTCGACCGAACGCCACCCCGACACCGGCCTGCCCACGGTTCTCGTCTACGACGGGTACCCCGGTGGTGCCGGCTTCGCCGAGCGCGGGTACCACGCGATGGAGACGTGGCTCTCGGGCACCCGGGATGCCATCGCGGGGTGCGCCTGCCTCTCCGGATGCCCGTCGTGCGTGCAGTCGCCCAAGTGCGGTAATGGCAACGAGCCGCTCGACAAGGCCCGCGCCGTGAGCCTGCTCGACATCACCCTGGACGGCGCGCACCGCAGGCCGTGATCGGGACGGTGGGACATGAGCCGTCCGGCGCACGCGATCCGAATGGTGAGGGCAGGATCCGGTACGGCGGACGCGATCGGGTCAGGGGGATGGACCCGCGCGGGACCGCGCGGAAGCGAGGCCGACGTGCGACATCGTCGCCGGAACCCGTACCTCGATCGTCACGCTGAGGTCCGGCTGACTTTGGCAGGTGACCAGTCCGGCGCCATTGCGTGATGCCACCGCACCAGCGAACGCGCATGCCGTCAGAGCCGGTTCTCCTCGAACCAGGGCCGCGGCCGCGCCCAAGGCCGCCAGATCGGCGGCCGAATGCGCCCGATGCGATGCGACGACGGCGCTGATCACCATCAACCCGCCGACCGTCATCGCCAAGAGCACGCCCACCACGCCGACCACCGCCACGGTCGCCGAACCGCGGTCCCGGCACGATCCGGTCGCGCCCCGGCTGGGGGACGGCGCGCCGGGCTGCATCCGCACCGACCCCTCGCCCGGAGGAACACGCGTCACGGCGGCTCCTCCACCCTCTCCTTGGCCGCTGTGGCCGATCCGCGAACAATGAGCATCCGCCATCCCGCCAGGTCGCGGCTTGCCGACACCGTCGCCGACACCTCTGCGCCGGTGCTCCCGACAACGACCGAGGCGCCCGGCGGGCCGGCAGTGACCGCCAGCGCCCGCGCCGAACCCTCCGAGTCACCCCGCGCCAAAGCGCGAGCCGCCAGCCGGGCGGCGTCGACGCACCGGACCTCGTCGATGCCCAGCCGGATCGCCGAGAGTCCCAGCGCGAGCACCACCAGGACGACTGGCACCGCCACTGCCAGCTCAGCGGTCACCATCCCGCGGTCGCGCACGCCGGTCACGTCAGCCGGCCGAGCCCAATGCCGTCGTGATGATGCTCGTCAGCGCGGACGTCACCGCGCCTGACTTGACGACGGCGAGCAGCACGGCTGCGAAGGCGACGGCGGCAAGAGTGCCGACCGCATACTCTGCGGTCGTCATGCCGGCCGACCGCAGTCGGCCGACCCGACGCCCTCTCGCCCACAACCGGGCACGCAACGAACCTCGCATCGACTTCCCCTGTCCACGAAGGCGTCCTGACGGGCGCCGGCCGGGCGGTCCGTCCTTCCCCATCGATGCTGGCGACGCGACCGGCGCAGCGCGAGACCCGGTCTCCGGCCTGTGGATCGTGTGACGAGCCGCGCATACGGTGTGCACATCCGGCCGAGGAACAGTCGTGCGGACCCAATCAGGAAGTCTCCGACGAGGAAGATGAACCGATGAGCGACCAGCCCGAATCTCCGTTACCCGACACCGACGCGCCCGTCGACAGCGACGGCGAAGGCATCGAGATCACGACCAGCGAGCCGAACACCTTCGAGCCCGAAGAGGACCCCGACGCCGCCGAGGGCTGACCCCAGCGCGGTATCAACAGCGTCGCCCCGCCCTCTTTCCCGGTAGCCACGGAACCTCCATACGGGCCGCGGGAGACTCGGGAACTCCGGCCGTTCGTCTGGCCGCGGCGACAACGTCGATCAGGCCGGTCGACCTCGACGGGTCGGCCGGCCTCACGCTGTCATGAGAGGGACGTCCACGCGAGACGCGAGCTCCGCCAAGGAGATCCCATAGGTCTCGGCCACGAGCGCGCCGTCCGGTCCGACCTGGAAGACCGCGTAGTCGGTGTAGACGCGGCTGACACAGTGCAGGCCGGTCAACGGGTACGTGCACTCGGTGACGAGCTTCGACGAGCCGTCCTTGGCGAACAGGGTCATCATCACGAAGACCTGCTTGGCCCCGATGGCCAGGTCCATCGCCCCACCCACGGCGGGGATGGCGTCCGCCGCTCCGGTATGCCAGTTCGCCAGGTCGCCGTGGTGTGACACCTGGAACGCACCGAGCACGCAGACGTCCAGATGTCCGCCGCGCATCATCGCGAACGAGTCCGCGTGGTGGAAGTAGGACGAACCCGGCAGTTCCGTCACGGGGATCTTGCCGGCGTTGGTGAGGTCGGTGTCGATCTCGTCACCGATCGCGGCCGGTCCCATCCCGAGCATCCCGTTCTCGGTGTGCAGTACGATGCCTGCGACCGGGTCCAGGTAGTCGGCAACCGTGGTGGGCTGCCCTATGCCCAGATTCACATAGGAACCCGTGGGAATGTCCCGGGCGACCAGCGCGGCCAGCTCGTTCCGATCCAGCGGTCCACGCTCGGTCTGCTCGACG
>DATLPT010000166.1:0-5190 GCA_035535635.1 Lapillicoccus sp.
GGGATGTTCTGCTCGAAGAACACCGGCTTACCGTCGGCATCCTTGCGGTTTCCGTATGCGGCGACGAGGCCGTAGCCGTGCGTGTAGACGGTGTGGTCGTTCAGCCAGTTGCGCTGACCGTCGGGTACGCCGTCGAGGTCGATCTCGCGCACTGCGATGACGGTGTCGCGCAGCAGGCCGTCGACGGTGTAGCGGTCGACGTCGAGGGTGTCGGGGAACTGGTAGTAGCTCTTGCCGGCCTGAAGCTGCTTGTACGTGGCCGACACGACATTGGGATCGAGGATGCGGATACCCGGCACCGTCGTGGTGTCGTTGCGGAGCTGGCCCTGCGTGGCCGTTGTCGCGGCGTTGTACGCGGTGGTCTGCACACCGGAAAGTCCGAACGCGTCGCGGGTGGCGTTGATGTTGTTCTGGATGTAGGGAGCCTCGAAGGACTTCTCGCTCGGGCGCACCCTCAGGGACTGGATGAGCGCCGGGAAGATGCCTCCCACGACGATCGAGACGACCAGCAGCAGGACCACGCCGACGATCGGCAGACGCCACGACCTGGTCCAGATGACCGACAGGAACATCACCGCGCACATGATCGACGCGATGGCCAGGATCGCCTTGGTCGGTAGCACCGCGCTCGCGTCGGTGTACTGGATGCCGGTCATCAGGTCGGTGGACTTGGTCGTGAGCGAGTACCGCTCCAGCCAGTACGAAGCCGCCCGGACCAGGACGATGGCCGCGAGGAGGATCGACAGGTGGAGACGCGCCGCCGACGTCGTGCGGCGGGCGCGGGCCTGGAACTGCAGGCCGCCGAAGATGTAGTGGGTGAACGCCGCGACGATGACGCCGATGATCAGCGCCATGCTGAGGAACGCCACGACGAACGTCAGCCACGGCAGCGTGAAGACGTAGAAGCCGACGTCGAGACCGAACTGCGGGTCGGTCTTCCCGAACGTCTGCGCGTTCCGCCAGAGCAGGAAGGTCTCCCACTGACCGGCGGCGCCCAGCCCGCTCAACAGCCCGATGACGAGCGGGATCCCGATCATCGCAATCCGGCGCAGCGGCTCGACGGCCGCGCGGTAGCGCTCCAATGCGTCCTGGTTGGTCGACGTGGGGGCGTAGATCGGTCGGGTGCGGTAGGCGATGTAGAGGCTCGACCCGACGATGCCGGCGGTGATGAGGCCGCCCACGACGCCGAGGAGGACCTTGGCGCCGAGCTCGGTGAGGAAGACCGAGCGGAAACTGACCGAGTCGAACCAGAGCACCTCGGTCCAGAACTGGGCGATCAGGGACGCCGCGATCCCGACGACGACGAGGATCAGCAGCGTCGTGACGAGCGGGCTGCGCCGCCGTTCGCGGGTCGCAGTTCGCCCGGCTCCCCCAGCACCATTGCCCTGGCCCGTGGCCTCGGCGTCGTCACCGAACCAGTCGCGTTCACTCACCTGTCGAGCCCGATCTGTCTCTTCGTCGTCCAGCATGCCAACCCGCAGCACGCTGACCGGGGTACGGCCAGCATACGTATCCCCCAACGAGCGGCCGCCCCCGCGGTTCCCGTTCCACAGCGTCTGGTTGCCGAATCGTTGCCGCGCTCACAGGAACGTCTGGTGCGAGGATGCGGCGCGTGACCTCACCCCGTCGTCCGGTGCTGGACCCGTTGTCGATCGCCGCCCTCGAGACGGAGCGGTACGTTGCCGGCTCCGGCTGGGACCAGCCGGCGCGCCTGTTCGCGCTCGTCCGGACCGCGACGCTCGTCGAGCGAGAACCGCAGCTGCTCGCTGAACTGGCGGTGGGCGACCAGGCGGCCGACGCCTTCACGGCCATCGAGCAGGAAGGGCTGCACCAGTCGTCGAGCCTCGAGTCGGTCCTCGGCCGGATCGCCTGGCCTCCGGACGTCGACGGGTGCGCCTTCGTCGTCGAGCGGGTCGTCGTTCCCCCGGACGCCGAGCGCGACCTGCCGAGCGACCCCGACGCCGCCGTCGACGCCCTGGCCCGGCATCCGGACCGCCAGGACGTCCGGCTGCTCGCCGCCGTCCTCCGCGACGGCCGCTCGGTATGCCTTCTCCGCCAGCGCGCGCACGACTCCGACGACGCGGTAGCCACCGGACCGGACCTGGCGCCGGGCCTGGTTGCCGCGCTGCGGGCCACCTTCGAGGACTGAGCCGAGTCGTCGCATCCGAAGCACCGCGCTGGACGCACGTCGAGAGGCCAAGTTCGGTCGTTATCCGCGCGCAGTGGCGACAAAAGTTGGCCTCTCGCCAGCACGTATGCGCGTCAGCAGGCCGGCAGGCCCTTGGTGTCGCCGGCGGCGATCTTCTCGACGGCCGCCTTGGCCTCGTCGAAGGTCGCGACCTTGACCGCCTGCAGGCCGGCGGGCACGGCGTCGCGGACCTCTTCGCAGTTGTCCGACGGGGCGAGGAAGTAGTTGGCGCCGCCCTCCTTGGCTCCGACGAGCTTCTGGCGGATGCCGCCGATGGGCCCGACCGCCCCGGCGCTGTTGATCGTCCCGGTGCCGGCGATGTTCTGGCCACCGGTGAGCGACCCACTCGTCAGCTTGTCGTAGATGCCGAGGGAGAACATGAGCCCGGCCGAGGGGCCGCCGACGTTGCCGGCGTCGATGCTCACCGAGAACGGGAACTGGAAGTCGATCTTGAGGACGACGCCGATCACGGTGCGGCCTCCGGACGCGCCGGTCTTCGGCTTGAGCGCGACCTTGCTGCCGCCCCGGTCGACGACGACGTCGAGGGTGCTTCCGGGGGTGGCTTGTTGGATAGCCTTGCGGGCGGCGTCGGCGCTGGTGATCTCGGTACCACCGATCGAGACGAGGACGTCGCCGGCCTGGAACGCCGTTCCCGACGGCGCGTCGACCGAGACGCTGGCGATGCTCACCTTCTCGGTGACGGGGACGCCGGCGGCGCGGAGCGCGACGGCGGTCGCCTCCTGCTGCGAGTCGACCATCTCCGCCTGGTTCTCCTGCTGGACCTGTTCCTGCGTCTGCTGCGGCGGGTAGATCGCGTCGACCGGGTAGACGTCCTGCCGAGGGTCGATCCAGGCGCCGACCACGCTCCACACGTTGACCGGATATCCGGGACCGCCGTTGATCCGGACCGTGGTGAAGTCGAGGGACCCGGTTGTCGGGAAGTTCTCGTGGCCGTTGATGACGATCAGGTCGGCGCTGGAGCGGTCACTGTGCGTAGTGGTGCCGAGGACGTTGGAGATCGGCCCTGGTCTCATCACCGCGTACGGCACCTGAATGAGCGAGCCGAGGACGCCGAGGAGGATGCCGAGGAACACGACGACGATCGCCGCGGCCGATCCGCGGGACACCCTCATGGGGTCCTCGGGTGGCGGCGGCTCGAACACCGTGGACGTGCTGCCTGGGACCGACTCGGTCCGGCTCACGGCAGGCCCACCCACTCGTCGGAACCGTCGGTGAAGGTCTGGTGCTTCCAGATCGGCACCGAGGCCTTGAACTCGTCGATGAGGGCGTGGCACACCTCGAACGCCTCACGCCGGTGCTCGGCGCTCACCGCCGCCACGACGGCGATGTCGCCGATGCTGAGGTGGCCGGTCCGATGGACGACTCCCAGTCGGATCACGCGCCCGTGCGCGGCGAGCCGGTCGGCCAGGTCGCGGGCGACCTGCTCGGCCGTGGGGTGACTGGTGTAGTCGAGCACGTCGACGGGCTCGCCGTGGTCACTCTCGCGCACGTATCCGACGAAGGTCACGACCGCGCCGGCGGCCGGGTGGCGGACCGCCTCGACGATCTCGTCCACCGAAAGCGGTCTGTCGCGGATCTCGGCCAGCACCACGCCTGACCCGACGGCTCCTGTCGTCATCCGGATCCCCGATTCCTTGTGCTGAGTGTCGTGGTGCCTCCTCGCGGTGGCTCGCTCAGTGCTGCCGGGCCCGGCGCAGGACCGCGGCGGTCGCGCCGAGTGCCACGGCCGCGCTCGCTGCCCCGAGCGCGGCGTCCCGGCGGTCGACCCTGCGGCCGGCGACGGCGTGCCGCCCGGCGATCGCGTCGAGCAGCACACCGAGGCAGGTCCCATTGTCGTACGACGGGTGCCACCCTCGCGCACGGAGGGTAGCCGACCCGACCACCCAGGGATGCGTCACGTAGGCCAGTTCGCTCGCCGGCGCCGGCAGGACGCCGACCCGGTGCAGCTGGGTAGCCAGGCTGATGGCGGTCGTCTCGCCCACCTCGATCCGCCGCATCGCCGACAGCCGCTCGACCTCGGTGAGGGTCAACGCACCGTCACTGCCGACCGTGAGAGACCGGACGCCGTCGAGGTCGGCGGCGACCGCGTAGACCACCCCGGCGGCGAGGTCGTCGACGTGGCACAGCTGCCAGGCGGGCGAGCCGCCTTTGATGGCCAGCAGCCGCGGCGCCTCGAAGTACCGGGTGAGAGCCGTGTCGATGCCGGCCCCGACCAACGCCGCCGGCCGGACCAGGGTGAAGCGGACGTCCGGGTGGTTCTGCCGAGCGTGTTCGACGAGCGCCTCGACGGCCAGGAGGTCTCCCACCAGCCCGTCGTCGGACGCCGCCCGGACGGGGGCGTGGTCAGGCAGTGGCACCTCGTTGTCGGGGTGGGCACCGAACACCTCGGCCGAGGTCACGACCACGACGTGGCGGACGCCAGCGGCGGAAGCCGCCAGGGTGAGCGCCCGGCCGGTTCGCAGGAGCGCGGCCCGCCGCTCGACCGGTCGGTGCGTGAGGGCATCGGCGAGGTCGGTGCACACCGCAACCCACACGAGTACGTCGACCCCGGGCAGCTCGGTGGACACCGCCGTTCCGGCGGTGTCCACCACGCGCCAGTGCACGCCGTCCACCGCCCCGCGGACGGGTGCGAGCACGCGAACCTCCGACACGCCGGCACCGGCACCACCACCGGCCGCCAGGAGCTTGGCGATCCGGAGCGCCGGCACCCCGACCACCGCGCCGGGCCCGACGACCGCGACCACGGGCATACGCGACGTCGTCGGTTCGCCTTGGGAGGAACGGGCGGGGGAACTCAGCGGGTCCTCCTCGTGGTTGTCTAGTGGTACATCCTCCCAGAGCATCGCGCTCATCAGCCTTGAGGAGCCACCATGGCCGAGCGACCCGATCGCGACGAGGCCGCGGAACCCGAACGCGCCGAACCCGAGCGGAACGAGACGCCCAGCTCGGACGCCTGGTCCGGGGCCGTCGACAAGCCGCAG
>DATLPT010000167.1:0-7733 GCA_035535635.1 Lapillicoccus sp.
CGGGGGCAACGGGATCCGCAGCTCTTGCGTCGCTGCTTCACTCGGTCGCTGCATGTGGCTGGTGAGGTCGGCGCGCGGTCGGTGGCCTTCCCTGCCGTGAGCGCCGGCGTCTATGGCTGGGATCCCGCCGTCGTCGCGCGGATCGCGGTCGAGGCAGTGCACCACGAGGAGTGCGGGGTTGGGGTGGAGCTGGTTCGGTTCGTGCTCTTCGACGACACGATTTCCGACACGTTCGAGCGCACGCTCGCCGCTTGGCGGGGCGACCCGGCAGGCTAGGCGGGTGAGCACGACGGAGCGCAGCAACCTCCCCGACCTCGAACGTGAGCTGACCCGGTTCTTCCGTCGTTCGCGAGTCGCGTCCACGTCGATCGCGGCCGAGGTCCATCCCGATCTCGACGTCGCCTCGTACACCGTGCTGGTCACGATCTCCGACCTGTCCGGCTCGTTGCCCGGCGGCGTCCGGGCCATCGACGTCGCCGAGACGCTGGGGCTGCACAAGTCGACGATGAGCCGCAACATCGCCCTCCTCGAGCGGCTCGGGCTGGTGGCCCGTCAGCCGTCGGTCGAGGATGCGCGCGCCCGGATCCTCACCATCACCGAGCCGGGCCGGCGCTCGCTCGATGCGGCGGTCACGGCCCGCCGGCAGCGCGTGTCGACGACGCTCAGCCGGTGGTCAGCGGCCGACGTGCGGGACCTCGCGCGGCTGCTCGGGCAGCTCAACGACGACCTGGCTTAGCCGCCCGTCTGGCGAGAGTCAGGCGTGCTCCTCCTGGGCGACGTTGGGAAACAGTCCGACCAAGACGAGCGTGACCCCATACAGGACAGTTCCGAGCAGCAGCACGACCTGCGTCGCTCCGAACGAACTCACCGTCCGCGGAGACCCGCTGGAAGAACACCGTCCCGAGGACGGCCACGCCGATCGCGCCGGAGAACTGCTGGACCGCATTGAGCAGGCCCGAACCGGTGCCGGCCTCCGCCTCCGACACGTCGCCCAGGATGCGGACGATGATCGACGGTCTCGGCGGCCGCTGAGTTGTGTGGCCGTGGCCGTGGACGTGGGCGCCCGGCGCCCGCAGCCCGGCGCCCGCAACCCGCCGGCACGAAGGCGCCGAGAGGCCAACTATCGCCGCTTTCAGACGCTGAGAACGACCAAACTTGGCCTTTCGGCGGAAAGGGGAGGCGTATCTCGAAAGGGGAGAGCGGCGTAACTGTGGTCGTCCGACCACAGCGCTAGCGGGTGTCCTGCGGACCGCGACCGCGCGGCGGCGGGCACGGCGCATCCTGCGGCCCGTCAGCGCGTAACGGCGCGGGCGCGATGTCGTCGAAGTGCCCGAGCACGGCCGGCAACGGCGTTACCGGCCAGGCCAGCAGCCGTCGCGGCGAGAGACCGAGGTCGTGGGCGGCCTGCTCGCGCTCCCAGTCCGGCAGCGTGCGCACCCCAAAGACCCGACCGTGCACGCGGAACCGCTGCTGAGCGAGGTCGAGGAGCACGTCGTGCCCCGCGGACCCGCTCGCCCGCCCACCGGATCCCGCCGAGAGCCCACCCCGCCCCCACGAGGCGTGCCAGCGCAGGGACCTCGAGTCGGCCAGGCGTTCCGGGCGCTGGATCATGACGACCTCGAGGGCCAGTCGGCCCCACAGATCAGCCGCCGCCGTCCCGTCGAGCCCGTCCAATCGGCCCAAGAACCGGGCGGTGACGCGTTCGACAGGCTCGTCCTGCGGCTCGGACGGGCCGCGGTAATGGAGGGTGAGCGCGGCCCGCAGGAGAGCCCAGTCGGTGTCGCGGAGGACGATGCTGCCGACGGCGGGATGCGCCTCGGGTGCGGCGCTCAGCAGGACTCGGGTCCATCCCTCCCGGATGGTGACGGCGTCCGGGTCGCTCACTGCCCGGTGGACGGCGAGCCAGAACGGCGGCTCTGTGCCGAGGTCGCCGGGGAGCAGACCCCAGTTCACCGCGATGTCGCCGCCGGGACCCAGGCGCACCAGCACACCCAGCACACCGGGCGGCAGGCCGGCCGACGCCCGCCGGCGGAGATAGATCGGGACGACAACCGGCCGCCCGAGGCCGGCGTCACCGATGCGGCGCCGCGCTGAGCGGCCCGTGACCGAGTCTGGGTCCAGCCCGGAGGAGATCGCGGTCTCCCGTTGCTGCCACGGGTTCTTCACGGGTCGAGATCGGGGCTGGGCGGCGCTCACCGTGGCCGCAGTGGGTCCACGTAGCCGGGCCGCCACAGAGTCAGGGCCTGCGACGCCGTCGCGAAACGGGGCGGCCGCTCGCCCGGCCGGACCGCGACGATCTCGCCGCCGGTACCGGCAGCGAAGATGCGCGAGCCGAGCTGGGCACGGGCGTCCGCTCGCTGAGCCTGCGCCGTGAGTTCGGTGGTGAGCTCCCTGACCCGGGCGCGGAGAGCCTCGACCTGGTTCTCCAGCTCGAGGATCCGCTGGATCCCGGCCAGCGAGACACCCTCCTCCTGCGACAGCCGCTGCACCTCGCGGAGCAACGCGACGTCGCGGCCAGAGTAGCGGCGGCCGCCGCCGCGGGTCCGCGACGGCGACACGAGTCCGATCCGGTCGTACTGGCGCAAGGTCTGCGCATGCATACCCGCGAGCTGGGCCGCCACCGAGATGACGAAGACCGGGGTGTCGTCGTCGGGGCCGAAGCTCCGGCGCTCCCTGGGGTCCTTGCGTGTGGCGGCCATGGCCAGACCGCGATCAGGCCCGGGCCTGCTCGAAGAGCTCGGCCCGCGGGTCGTGCCCAGCTTCGTCGGCCTGCATCTGCTCGAGCGCCTCGCGTGCGGCGTCGGTGAGCCGCTGGGGCACGACGACCTGGACCTTGGCCAGCAGGTCGCCGGTCTTGTCGCCGCGCTTCACGCCGCGGCCCTTCACCCGAAGCACCCGGCCGCTCGGCGTCCCGGGCGCGATCTTCACCCGGACCGGGCTGCCCTCCAGGGTGGGGACCGACACGGTCGCGCCGAGCGCCGCTTCGGAGAACGTCACCGGAAGGTCGACGGTGAGGTTGTCGCCGTCACGCCCGAAGACCGGGTGCTTCTGAACCGTGACGGTCAAGATGAGATCGCCCGGCTCGGCGCCCGCGTCACCGCGAGTTCCCTTGCCGCGCAACCGGATCTTTTGACCGTCGCGCACACCTGGAGGAATCCGCGTCGTGATGCGCTGGCCGTCGGCGGCCTCGAGGGTGACGGTCTGGCCGGCCACGGCGTCCCGGAACGACAGCGTCGTCCGCGCCTGGATGTCGGCGCCCTTGCGGGGACCACGGGGGGCGCCGAACGTGTCGTAGCCGCTGTAGGTGCCGCCGCTGGGGTAGGCGCCCCCGGCCTGACCGAAGAGGCTGGCCAGCAGGTCCTGCATCTCCGCGTCGCTCGCCCCGCTGGTGCTCGTCGAGTACCGCGTACGGGTGTTACCGCCACCACCGAACATGCCGGAGAAGATGTCCTCGAAGCCGCCAGCACCGCCGCCACCGGCCGTGAACCGGGCGCCGCCGCGGGTCATGGCGCGGATCTGGTCGTACTGCTGGCGCTGCTCGGGGTCGGAGAGGACGGAGTACGCCTCGCCGATCTCCTTGAACTTGGCCTCCGCCGCGGCGTCCCCGGAGTTCTGGTCGGGGTGCAGCTTGCGGGCCAGCTTGCGGTACGTCTTCTTGATCGTCGCCTCGTCGGCGTCGGAGGAAACGCCGAGGATGGCGTAGAAGTCCTTCTCCAACCAGTCCTGGCTAGCCATCTCGACGTCCCTCCTTCGTCAGTATGCGGGTTGGTGTGCGGATGAGTATGCGGGTACGGCTCACTGCGGGTCGGCGACGGAGACCCGCGCGGGCCGGACGACCCGCTCTCCCATCTTGAACCCCGGCTGGATCACCTGGACGACGGTCGTCGTGGTGGCGTCGTCCGGGAGCTCGGCCTCCACGTGCATCAACGCCTCGTGGATGACCGGGTCGAACTCTTCGCCCTTGGCACCGAGCGTCGTGACGCCGAACCGCCCGAGGATGCCCTCGAGCTTGTCGGCGATCGCGGCGAACGGGCCGCCCTCGAGCTCGCCGTGCTCACGGGCGGCGTGGATGTCGTCGAGGACCGGGAGCAGCGCTTCGATGACCTGGGTGACCCCCCGGTCGCGGGCGAGGTCGCGGTCGCGGTCAACGCGCTTCTTGTAGTTGACGTACTCCGCCTGGAGCCGGCGCAGGTCCTCGAGGTGCTCGGCCGCCTTGCGGGTGTCGGGGTGGATGTCCTCGGAGGCGCCGGCAGGCGCCTCCTCCACGACCTCACCCTCGATCTCGCCTTCTACCAACGATTCTGGCGTGTCGGGGATGTAGACGTCGTACTCGTCGTCGCCACCCGGCTCGGCGGACGCGTCGCCGCCGTACCGGCCCTGGCCGGACCGGCCGGCCGCCGCGTGATGCCCACGCCGCTGACCCTGACCTTCGCCCGGGCGGTGGTTGGAGCCGTGGCCGGGGCGTCCGGTCGGCTCCTCGCCGACCGGACCCTC
Organism: Lapillicoccus sp.; assembly: GCA_035535635.1. Taxonomy (GTDB): domain Bacteria; phylum Actinomycetota; class Actinomycetes; order Actinomycetales; family Dermatophilaceae; genus Lapillicoccus. The sequence continues at coordinate 4,495 of DATLPT010000167.1, forward strand.
CTGCTCGTGCTCGGGCCCTGGGGTCACTTGGTGTCCTGAGACGTCTCGTCGTCGACGATCTCGGCGTCGACGACCTCGTCGTCAGCCGGCGAGCCGGTGGCCGAGTCCTGCGGGCCGGTGGCCGAGTCCTGCGGGCCGGCCCCATCGGAGCCGGCAGCCGACTCGTTGGCCGCACTCGCCGCATACATGGCCTGCCCCATCTTCTGGGAGACCTCGCTGAGCCGTGCCGTCTTGGCCTTGATGTCCTCGACGTCCGTCCCCGGCGCCTCCTTGGTGCCGACCGCCGTCTTCAGCTCGGCGAGCGCCGCCTCGACGTCGGACTTCTCCGCCGCCGGGACCTTGTCGCCGTTCTCGGCGAGGAACTTCTCGGTCGAGTAGACGAGCTGGTCGGCGGTGTTGCGGGCGTCGATCTCCTCGACCCGCTTCTTGTCCTCCTCGGCGTGCGCCTCGGCTTCCTTGACCATCCGCTCGATCTCCTCCTTCGGCAGGGCGGACCCGCCGGAGATCGTCATGGACTGCTCCTTGCCGGTGCCCTGGTCCTTGGCGGTGACGTGGACGATGCCGTTGGCGTCGATGTCGAAGGTGACCTCGATCTTCGGCACGCCCCGCGGCGCCGGCGCGATGCCGGTCAGCTCGAAGGTGCCGAGACCCTTGTTGTGCTGCGCGATCTCACGCTCACCCTGGAAGACCTGGATGAGGACGGACGGCTGGTTGTCGTCGGCCGTCGTGAAGATCTCGCTGCGCTTGGTCGGGATCGCCGTGTTGCGCTCGATGAGCTTGGTGAACCGGCCGTGCTGGGTCTCGATGCCGAGGCTGAGCGGGGTGACGTCGATGAGCAGGACGTCCTTGCGCTCGCCCTTGAGGACGCCGGACTGCAAGCTGGCGCCGATGGCGACGACCTCGTCCGGGTTGACGCCCTTGTTGGGCTCCTTGCCGCCGGTCAGCTCCTTGACGAGGTTTGCGACCGCTGGCATACGGGTCGAACCGCCGACGAGGACCACGTGGTCGATGTCAGAGACCTTGATGCCGGCGTCGGCGATGACCTTGTGGAACGGCGCCTTGGTGCGGTCCAGCAGATCGGACGTCATCCGCTCGAACTCGGCGCGGGTGAGCGTCTCGTCCAGGTGAATCGGGCCGTTCTCGGACATCGAGAGGTACTGCAGGTTGATGTTGGTGGTCATCGAGGAGCTGAGCTCCTTCTTGGCCTGCTCCGCCGCGTCGCGAAGGCGTTGCATGGCGATCTTGTCCTTGGACAGGTCGACGCCGGTGCTGTTCTTCACAGTGGTGAGCAGGTGCTGGACGATCCGGTCGTCCCAGTCGTCGCCACCGAGCTTGTTGTCGCCGTTGGTGGCGCGGACCTGGATCGTCGAGAAGCCGTCCTCGGGGTCCTTGCCGACCTCGAGGAGGGACACGTCGAAGGTGCCGCCACCGAGGTCGAAGACGAGGATGAGCTCGTCCTCCTTGCCCTTGTCCAGCCCGTATGCCAGCGCGGCGGCGGTCGGCTCGTTGATGATCCGCAGGACGTTCAGGCCCGCGATCTCCCCGGCCTCCTTGGTGGCCTGGCGCTGGTGGTCGTCGAAGTAGGCCGGGACGGTGATCACCGCGTCGGTGACCGGCTCGCCCAGGTAGGACTCGGCGTCCCGCTTCAGCTTCTGCAGGATGCGCGCACTGATCTCCTGGGCGGTGTACTTCTTGCCGTCGATCTCGACGCTCCAGTCGGTGCCCATGTGGCGCTTGACGGAACGGATGGTGCGGTCGACGTTCGTCACCGCCTGACGCTTGGCGATCTCGCCGACGAGCACCTCCCCGTTCTTGGAGAACGCGACGACCGACGGGGTGGTCCGGCCGCCCTCGGCGTTCGCGATGATGGTCGGCTCGCCGCCCTCGAGGACGGCAACGGCCGAGTTGGTGGTGCCCAGGTCGATTCCGACCGCACGTGCCATGGTGACTCTCCTGTGGTGCTGGGATTTGGGTCATGAGTGGGCTTTGACGTCCGGCGGCCCACACTGCCGGGCCGGGTCCCGGTTGTCAAAGCCGGGCTCGGCAAAGTTGCGTACATCTGGCTCAACTCTAGCCTCGTTCGGAATGTTCCCGCGACGTGCGTCCCCCCGACAGCGGCATCAGCTGGCGAACGCCCAGACGCTCCGACCCTTCACCAGGCGTATGCCTGTGGTGCTTCTCCCGGACCGGGCCAGATGTGGTCGAGCCGCAGCAGGACGTCCGGTTCGAGGTGCAGCGCCAGGCCGGCGACGATGGCGTGCAACTGCTCGACCGATCTCGCTCCGACCACCGCCGTCGACACCACCGGGTCGCGCAGCAGCCATGCCAGCGCAACGTGGGCCGGCTTGGCGCCGGTTTCGCGGCAGAGCGCCTCGTAGTCCGCGAGCTGGCTCCGGATCGGCTGCAGGCGCTGCTGTAGGTCACCCGAGGCGGCACCGGTCTCGACGGCCTCGAGCGCGCCGGCCAGGAGCCCGGCGTGCAGCGGGCTGTAAGCGATCAGTCCGACGCCCAGGCTGCGCAGGGCGGGCACCAGCTCGATCTCGACGGCCCGCCTGGCCAGGTTGTAGAGGCATTGCTCGGAGATAAGCCCGAGGAAGTGCCTGGCGTGAGCGGCGGACTGGGCGAGGGCGACGTCCCAGGCGGCGAAGTTGCTGCTTCCCACGTAGGTCACCTTGCCCTCGCGGACCAGTTGCTCCAGCGCCTGCCAGATCTCCTCCCACGGTGTCGCGCGGTCGACGTGGTGCATCTGGTAAAGGTCGATGTGGTCGGTCTGCAGCCGGCGGAGGCTCGCCTCGCACGCCCTCCGTAGGTGGTACGCGGACAGGCGCCGGTCGTTCGGCCCTAACCCCATCGGCTGGTACGCCTTCGTGGCCAGGACGATGTCGTCGCGGCGCCCGCTTCGCTGCAGCCAACGCCCGATGACCTCCTCAGAGACGCCGTAGCCCTTGGTCATGTCGGCGGCTTGCGGACCGCCGTAGACGTCAGCGGTGTCGAAGTGGTTGATGCCGGCGTCGACTGCGGCGTCCATGACGTTGAAGCTGCTCGACTCGTCGAGCAGGTACCCGAAGTCCATCGTCCCCAATGCGACCCTGCTCACGAGAAGCCCGGACCGCCCCAGGTGCGCGTACGTCATGCCACCGCCCATGTTCGGCAGCGTACGCACGATCCGCGACACGACGCTTCGGTCGGGAGGTCCCTGCATCACCGGCGGTCGCATCCGCTCAGCGGCGGAACCGACT
>DATLPT010000168.1:0-6320 GCA_035535635.1 Lapillicoccus sp.
GGTGACCGCGGCATCGGTCGACGTGCGGCCCGCGGTCAACGGCCAGTGCACCGGGTTCGGCGGCGCCGGAGGCGCGGGCGGCCCAGGCGGCGTGCCCGGCTCCGGTGCCACCCGGCCGAGCGGCGCCCCGACAGCACCCCCGACGACCGGTGCGGCTGGTGGCCGGGGCAGCGGTGACGTGGGGCGCCGCGCCCTCGCGGGCCAAGTCACGGCGGTGAGCGGCGACACCATCACCGTCCAAGAGACGTTGCGACCCCGCGGCACTGACACGGCCACGGCGACGGCCACGCCGACCATCGCGACCGTGACGGTCACGACCAACGCATCGACGACGTATACCGCTCAGAAAACGGGAGCGGCTTCCGACGTCACCGTCGGCGAATGCGCGAGCGCTCTGGGCAAGGCGGACGACACGGGCGCCGTGACCGCGACGTCGATCAGCTTGCGTCCAGCAACAAACGGCAGCTGCACCACCGGTTTCGGTGGAGCGGGCGGCGGAGGCGGCGGCGCCACCGGCACCGCCACCACCGGAGGATCGAATGGCTGAGCCGCTCGGCGCTGCTGCGCGCCGGCGTCGCCGGTGGCGGCGTCGAGCCGCCGTGGCGGCAGGAGCGGTGGTGGTCCTCGGGGCGGGTGGCTACGTCGCCTACGCTCAAGCCGTCAAGTCCGACCCGGACAGCGCCTACCGACTGGCCACCGTCACCAAGGGATCGGTGTCGCAGACGCTCACGCTGACCGGCACCGTCAAACGGGTGTCCCAAGTCACCGCCGCCTTCCCGGTGAGCGGGACGGTCACGGGCGTCCTGGTCAAGGTCGGCGACACCGTTACGCCCGGCCAGCAGCTGGCCACCCTCGACCAGACGCCGTTGCAGGCGGCGGTCACGGACGCCCAGGCGGCGTTGCTCCAGGCGCAGGCGCAGCTCACCACTGACGAGTCGGCTACGACGGCGTCGAGCGCCTCCAGCGGATCAGGAACGACAGCCGGATCGGGTGCCTCCTCGCGGACGTCGTCCGGCGCCTCGACCGGATCGACGCCGAGTTCGACGCGGGCCTCGACCGGTTCGACCGGTACCCCCACGGGCTCGACCGGCTCCACAGCATCCACGAGCCGTGGCGGCACCGGGAGTTCCGGCGGTGCGACCGTGACCATGCCCGACCCGGCGCCGATGCAGAAGGCCTTGGACGCGATGAATGCGGCGGCGAAGAGTGAGGCCGCCGCCTGTGCGCCGGTGCTGGCCGCCGCGCCGCTGACCAAAGCGTCAGGACCGGCGCCCACGGCCACCGCCACGCCCACGCCCACCGGCACGCCGACGCCGACCGGCTCGCCGACCTCGCCGCCCATCGCCCCGACGACCTCTCCGACGGCGTCCCCGACCGGCTTTCCGACGGCGTCCCCGACCTCGTCGTCGACTTCGCCGACCACCTCTCCCACGGGTTCCCCCACCAGGGCGCCCACCGCCTCTCCGACGACGCCGACCGGCTCGCCGACGACCACCTACGACGTGACCCCACAGCAGATCGCCACCTGCGTCCCAGCACTCCAGGCGTGGTCCACGGCGCTCACCGCGGCGCAGAAGGCCGTGACGAGCTACGCCTCGGCGCTGACCACGGCGCAGAAGCAGCTCGCCCAGCAGCAGAGCGCTATCACGGGCAGTCCGGCAGGGTCTGGATCCACCGCGACCGGATCGACCTCCGGTTCCAGGTCGGGTTCCAGCTCGGGTTCCAGTTCCTCCGGGCGCAGCAGCTCCAGCGCATCCAGCGCCTCGGGCACCGCCGCGGGAGCCGGGGGCCTCTCCACCGAGGCGGCCGACGCCGCGAAGGAGGCGAAGATCCTCGGCGACCAGGCGTCCATCACGGAGGCGGAGCAGAACCTCACCGCGGCCCAGACCAACCTCGCGGCGTCGACCCTCACCGCCCCGATCGGCGGTGTCGTGGGATCGATCGGGATCACCCCCGGACAGACCGAGTCGCCGTCGACCGGCGTCACCATCGTCGGCGAGGGCGCGGCGACGGTCACCGTGCCGGTGCCGCTGGCCAAGCTCCCGTCCGTCAAGGTCGGTCAGACCGCCGTCGTGACGCCGCCGGGACTTGGCCAGCTGACCGGCACGGTGACCCAGATCTCGATGCTGCCAAGCTCGAACGGCTCGTCGGCGTCGTCCGGCTCCGGCGCGTCGACCTCGTCCACCGTGACCTACGACGTCACGATCACGGTGCCGAACACGCCGCAGACGCTGGCCTCCGGAACCTACGCCACGACCACCATCACCACCGCTTCAGCCGCCGACGTCCTCACCGTGCCGGTGTCCGCCGTCCCTGAGGTCACGTCCGGACAGGCCCGCGTCGGGGTCCTCTCCAACGGCACGGTCACGGCGACCACCGTCACGGTGGGCGCGGTGGGAGGTGGGCGCGCCGAAATCCGTAATGGCCTGAACGAGGGCGATCAGGTCGTCCTTGCCGATGTCCAGGCGGCCCTCCCCACCAACAGCTCCCAGAACGTCCGCGGCGTGACCGGTCCCGGAGGACCGGCCGGCGGAAAGGTGCGTTTCGGCACCGGCGGCGCGGGCGGAGCCGCGGTCCCTGGTGCGGGTGGAGGAGCCGGTCGCGGGTGAGCGGCGCCAGGACCTGCACCCGACGCATACCCTGACCAAGATGGTCGTTCCGAACGGGCGCGCCACGGCATACGGTGACGGCATGGTCGTCGTCGAGCTCGCCTTCTCGGACAGCCCGGCGCGGCTGGAGTTGCGGCCGCGGCACCGCGAGATCCTCGCCGACCTGCACGCGGCTGGTGAGGTGCTCACCGCCGGACCGTTTGCCGACGGCACCGGCTCGATGGTCGTCTTCACGACGACACGGGACCGCGTGGACGAAGTCCTCGCGACCGACCCGTACTACTCCGCCGACGGTGTCACGGTGGCCGCGGTCCGCGAGCTGACGCCGCTCTTCCCGAGCTAGGGGTTCTCATGGGATTTCCGGAGAACGTGCTGACGAGCGACGAGCGGGTCGAACGCAGCCTGCATCCGCACTGGCGCACTGTGATCGGCCCGATCGTCGTCGGGCTGCTGCTCCTGGGCGCGGCGATCTACATCGCATACCGGACCCCCGACGACACCACGGGCAACTGGATCCAGTGGATCTGCGTGGCCCTCGCGATCCTCCTCGGCATCCCGTTGGTCATCGTGCCGATCCTCCGGTGGCGAACCACCCATTACGTCATCACGACCCATCGGGTGATGGTGCGTACGGGCATCGTCAACAAGAACGGCAAGGACATCACCCTGTCGAAGATCACCGACGTGAGCTTCAGCCAGACGCTCGTCGACCGCATGGTCGGCTCGGGAACGCTGAGCATCGAGTCGGCCGGGGACAGTCCCAACGAGGCGTTCCACGCCATCCCGCACAGCGACCGGATCCAGCACCTGCTCAATAACCTCATCGACCAGGATGCGAACTCGCGCGCTCACCGGATGGTCAACCGCGCCGGGTTCGAGACCACGCAGGAGGCGGCCGGCCGGATGCACGAGGAGGAGCGCCGCATGCACGAGGAGGAGGAGCGTCTGGCCAACGAGCGTCGCTCGGCGCCAGACACGACGCCGACCACCAGTCCCGAGACGGAGCCATGACCGCCGGTACATCGGCGGAGCCGGGTTTCGGTCGCCAGGCAACGGAGGCGTTCCGGGACGCACGCAATCAGCTCCTGAGTTGGCGCGGTGACCACCGGACCGCGGTGTCCGACTTCCGGTGGCCCGACCTCGGCGATCGGTTCAACTGGGCGGTCGACTGGTTCGACGTCATCGCTCGCGGCAACGAGCAGCCGGGCCTGGTCATCCTCGAGGAGGCCGACGCGGTCGAGGGAAAGCCGGCGGAGTCGTGGTCGTTCGACACCCTGGCGCGGCGCTCCGACCAGGTCGCGGCCTGGCTGGCCGGTCAAGGTGTCCGCAAGGGGGACGCAGTCATCGTCATGCTCGGCAACCAGGTCGAGCTGTGGGAGGCGATGCTCGGCATCATCAAGCTCGGTGCGGTGATCATGCCGACGACCACCGCCGTCGGGCCGGCCGACCTGCGCGACCGCATCGAGCGGGGCGGCGCCAGGTTCGTCGTCGTCAACGCCTCCGACTCGGCCAAGTTCGACGACGTCCCCGGCGACTACGGACGTCTGGCGGTGACCCGAGGCGGGCCGGCTCCTGACGGCTGGGAGTCCTTCGACGACGCATACCGGCTCGACGTCCCGCCGGCCGAGCACCCGGGCACGGCGCCGGGCGACCGGTTGCTCCTCTACTTCACGTCGGGGACGACCAGCCAGCCGAAGCTCGTCGAGCACACCCAGGTGTCGTACCCCGTCGGGCACTTGACGACGATGTACTGGCTCGGTCTGGAGCCGGGTGACGTCCACCTCAACATCTCCTCGCCGGGCTGGGCCAAGCACGCGTGGTCCTGCTTCTTCGCGCCGTGGAACGCCCAAGCGACGGTGTTCCTCTACAACTACTCGCGGTTCGACGCCCCCGCTCTGCTCCGGGTCCTGCGCGAGAACGAGGTCACCTCCCTCTGCGCGCCGCCCACTGTGTGGCGGATGCTCATCAACGCCGACCTCTCGGGCGGCCCTGGCTCACTGCGGGAGATCGTTGGCGCGGGTGAGCCACTCAACCCTGAGGTCATCGAGCAGGTCAACAGGGCCTGGGGGCTGGAGCTGCGCGACGGTTACGGCCAGACCGAGACGACCGCCCAGGTCGGCAACGCCCCAGGGTCGCCGGTTAAGCCGGGTTCGATGGGCCAGCCGTTGCCCGGCGTACCGGTCGTTCTCGTTGATCCGCTGACCGGCGAACGGGTTTCGGCCACGCCGGACGGCCCTGGTGAGGGTGAGATCTGCCTCGACCTGACCGACCGGCCACTCCCGCTGATGACCGGTTACCAGGGTGACGATGAGCGCAACGCCGAGGCCATGGCCGGCGGCTACTACCACACCGGTGACGTCGCGACGGTCGACAGTGACGGGTACATCACCTACGTCGGCCGCACCGACGACGTCTTCAAGGCCAGCGACTACAAGATCAGCCCGTTCGAGCTGGAGTCGGTGCTCATCGAGCATCCGGCGGTCGCCGAGGCGGCCGTCGTCCCGGCGCCAGACGCGGTGCGCGCCGCGGTGCCCAAGGCGTACATCGTCCTGGCCCCGGGCAACGAGCCGACCGAGGAGACGGCGCTCTCGATCCTGCGGTATGCGCGCGAGCACCTGGCGCCATGGCAGCGAGTGCGCCGGATCGAGTTCGCCGAGCTGCCGAAGACGATCTCGGGAAAGATCCGCCGCGTCGAGCTGCGCGGCCGGGAGGACGAGCTCGCGGCCGGTGCGGGGGACGCCGCGCCCGAGAACGAGTGGCGCGACGACCAGTTTCCGCAGCTGAGATCTGGCGGGTGAGCGATGCCAGGACCACCGGCATACGGTTGAGCGATGAAGTGGGGTCTCCAGGTCAGCGACTTCACGTGGCCCGACGCTCCGCGGAGCATCGGGCCGACGTTCGCCCGCGTCGCGCGTGACGCCGATCAGGCCGGCATGGCCAGCCTCTGGGTGATGGACCACTTCTTCCAGATCCGGAGCATCGGTCCGTCGGAGCACGAGATGCTCGAGGGCTACTCTGCGCTCGCGTATGCGGCTGGTGTCACCGAGCGAATCACCTTGGGAACCATGGTGACCGGCGTGACCTACCGGTATCCAGGCCTTCTCATCAAGACCGTGACAACGCTGGACGTCCTCTCCAGCGGGCGGGCGTGGCTGGGGATCGGCGCGGCCTGGAACGAGGAGGAGCACCGCGGGCTCGGCGTGCCGTTCCCGTCGACGAAAGAGCGGTTCGAGCGGCTCGAGGAGACGCTGCAGCTGGCCCACCAGATGTGGTCCGGGGACGACAGCGCCTTTGAGGGCCGGCACCACCAGCTGGAGCGACCGCTCAACTCGCCGCCGGCCCTCTCTACGCCGCACCCGCGCATCCTCGTCGGCGGCGGGGGCGAGAAGAAGACGCTGCGTCTGGTGGCCCAGTACGCCGACGCCTGCAACATCTTCGACATGGGACCGGACGCGGTGCGCGCGAAGTACGACGTCATCCGGCGCCACTGCGAGGCGGTCGGGCGTGACGACGACGACATCGAGAAGACCGTCCTCACCCGAGTTGACTTCGCCAAGGAGTCCGACGACTCGATCGTGGATCGGGTCGGCCGACTCGGTGACGTCGGTACGCAGCACGTGATCTTCGGCGTGGCCCGGGTCTGGGAGCCGGGGTCGCTCGACCGTGTCCCGGGACTGGTGGCCCAGCTCGGCTGACCGGAGGCTCGTCACC
>DATLPT010000169.1:0-7971 GCA_035535635.1 Lapillicoccus sp.
TCGCCGCCAGGCCGTCGTGTGCCGCCACCACCGCGTCGACCCGGGTGCCGATCGACGGGGCGGCATCGGGGTCCTCGACCGCGACGACGACCAGGCGCTCCGGCGGCCGGGTCTGCGCTGACACCGCGTCGAGGACCTCCGCCAGCCGTCCGACTCCGGTCGCCGACGCGTCGGGCATAGGAGCATCTCGGTCTTCGGTGCCCGGCATTCCGAGGGCGTCGCCACGGACGACGAGGACCGCCGTCACCATCGGCGCGGCCCGGCGATTCGAGACCCTGACCACGCCAGGGTCTGCCGGCCGCACAGCGAAGGGCGGCGCGAGCGTCGTCGTCACGAGGCAGGGTACGTCGGTGGCACGCGCTAGACGGCGCGTTTCTTGAGCTTCCGGCGCTCCCGTTCGGACAGGCCACCCCAGATGCCGAAGCGCTCGTCGTGGGCGAGCGCGTACTCCAGGCACTCGGCCCGGACCTCACACCCGATGCAGACCTTCTTGGCCTCCCGGGTCGACCCTCCCTTCTCGGGGAAGAACGCCTCCGGGTCGGTCTGCGCGCAGAGCGAGCGCTCCTGCCAGGACAGCTCGTTCTCGTCGTCGTGACCAACGGTGTTCAGCATGACCAGCTGCACCTCGTGCATGGCACCCTCCTCGACCCTTGCCCGTACACGATGTCGCTCATGTCCACCCCTCGGGCGTGGGCCGCGGGTCCCCTGGTGGAAGCGGTGTCCGGGTCGACCTTGAGAAGGACAGTGATGAAATTACACGCGTGTCATTGGTCGGAAGTCAAGGCGAATTCTGATATTTACACGGAATTTGGCAAACCTCATCCATCCGACCGCCCGCTCTCAGCTGCTCATGGCGCCGTGACAGACTTCGCGGCATGCACATCACCGCCCTCGCCGGCGGGGTCGGGGGCGCCCGCTTCTTGCGCGGCTTGCTCGCCCACATCGACCGCACCGCCGAGCTCCAGGGCTCGCACGTCACGGTGATCGGCAACACCGGTGACGACATCACCCTGTTCGGGCTGCGCATCTGCCCCGACCTCGACACCGTCCTCTACACGCTCGGCGGCGGAGTCAACGAATCCCAGGGATGGGGCCGCGCGGACGAGACGCACCACGTCCAGGGCGAGCTCGCCGCATACGGAGTGAGCCCGCAGTGGTTCGGGCTCGGCGACCGCGACGTCGGGACACACGTGGCCCGGTCGCTGTGGCTCGGGCAGGGCCTGAGCCTCTCCGACGTGACCGCGCGCTTGGCCGACCGGTGGGGCTTGCCCGCACAAGGAGTCACGCTGCTGCCGATGACGGACTCGCCGGTCGAGACCCACGTCGTGCTGGACGACGGCGGTGGCGAGCGCGCGGTGCACTTCCAGGAGTGGTGGGTGCGGATGCGTGCCGCAAAGCCGGCGCGCCGGTTCGTCGTCGCGGGGATGGACCGGGCGGCTCCAGCGCCGGGGGTGCTCGACGCGATCCGGACCGCCGATCTCCTCGTCCTGCCGCCGAGCAACCCGGTGGTGTCGATCGGCATCATCCTGGGGGTTCCGGGCGTCCGGGACGCGCTGCGCGGCTCGCGGGCTCCAGTGGTCGGGGTGTCGCCGCTGATCTCCGGCCGTCCCGTCCGCGGCCACGCCGATGCGTGCCTCGAGGCCATCGGGGTGGCGTCGACGACAGCAGCGGTGGCCGGCCTGTACGAGGACTTCCTCGACGGCTGGCTGGTCTCCGACGAGGACGCCGGGTTTCTGTCGACCGGCCGGCTCACGGTCGAGGCCAGGCCGTTGTTGATGTCGAGCGTCGACGCGGCGGCCGACATCGCCGGGGCCGCCGTCGACCTGGGGATGCGACTGGCGGGGGTCCGTGCCTGAGGGCCTGAGCGTCCTCCCGGTCCCGGGCCTGCCGGAGGTGGTGCCGGGCGACGACCTCGCCGCCCTGATCGTTTCCCGCGTGACCGCTGCTGGGCTCGACGTCGTCGACGGCGACGTCCTCGTCGTGTCGAGCAAGGTCGCGTCCAAGAGCCTCGGGCTCGTCGCCGCGGACCGGGAGACGGCGGTGAGGGCGGCGACGCGCCGAGTGGTGGCCGAGCGCTCGATCGACGGCGGACGAGTCACTCGGGTGGTCGAGTCGGCCGCCGGTCCGGTGATGGCCGCCGCCGGCGTCGACGCCTCGAACACCGGCGCTCTCGACGGCGTGCTGCTCCTGCCGGAGGACCCGGACGGCGTATGCGCGTCGCTGCTGGGACGTCTGCAGGCGGCGTTCGAGGTTCAGCGGCTGGCGGTCGTCCTCAGCGACACGAGCGGACGGCCCTGGCGGATGGGTCAGGTCGACTTCGCTCTCGGCGCCGCCGGGCTGTGCGTGGTGGACGACCTGCGCGGCGTGTCCGACGCGGACGGTCGGACGCTGTCGGTGACGACGAGAGCGGTCGCCGACGAGGTGGCCGCGGCTGCCGATCTGGTCAAGGGCAAGGCCGCCGGCGTACCGGTGGCGCTGGTCCGGGGCGTGGCCGAGTTCGTGACCGGGTCGTTCGGCGAAGACGGCGGACGGTCGCTGGTGCGGACCGGCCCCGAGGACTGGTTCGTCACGGGCGCCGCGGAGGCGGTGCGGGCGGCCCTCGGGGTCGCGCCGGGCTCGGAGCTGGCGGAGCATGTGGGGATCCCGAGCATCTCGGACGAACCCGTCGCCGCCCGGGTGCGCCGGGGTGTGGCCGTGGCCCTGGCCGCCCGCGAGCTGGACGACGGCGTCGGCGTCGACGTCGGCACGGACGCCGTGGTGGTGACCGGCGGCGACCCGGTCGACCGTGGGATCGTCGCGGCCCGGATCGGAGTGGCGCTGTGGGGCGAGGGCTTCGCCTCGTCGATCGAGCCGGCAGCGCAGCGCGGTTCAGACTCGGTGAGGGTTCTCGTCTTGGCTCGCTGACCGCTCGCGCCACATCGGCGCGGATTCGCGCCCTGAGCCGGTCGGGTCACCGCGGGAGGTGGGTCCGGGGCGCCATCCGGGGACCGCGGCGGGGCCGCCGCACCTCGCTGAGCTCGAGGAGCCGCTGCACTCGGTACCGGTGACCCGCATACGGCTCGAGTAGCTCGGCGAGGACGTCGTCGCCGCGAACCTCTCCGAGGAGCGCCCAGGTGATGTCCTTGGCCACGTGGTAGTCACCGAAGCTCACCGCGTCGGCGTCGCCGAGCGCTCGCTGGGCCACCTCCGCCGAGGTCCACGCGCCGACCCCGGGCAGCGCCTGCATCCGCATCCGCGCGGCGGCGGCGGGCAGCTCGACGGCCTGCTCCAGTCGCCCGGCCGCCCGCACTGCTCCTAGCAAGGTGCGCGACCGTCCGGGGTCGACCGACGCCCGAAGGAACGTCCACGACGGAATCGCCGCCCACCCGGCCGGTGACGGCTGGACGAGGAGCCCGACGGAGGCATACGGGCCGGGTGCCGGTTCCCCGAACCGGCGCACCAGCTGGCGGAAGCCCGCGAACGCCTCCCTTCCGGTGACCTTCTGCTCGATCACCGCCGGCGCGAGCGACTCGAGGACCAGCCGTGACCGCGGCACCCGCCAGCCCGGAAACCGTCGCGCCGCCTGCGCCACGACGTCGTGGTGGGCGACGAACCCGGACGGGTCGTCGTCCTGCCCCAGCAGCGCCGGTATGCCGGTCAGGGCCCACTCCGCCCCGGGTCCCCAGGCCTTCGCCACGACCTCGGCGTCGGCCGGACGGGCGCGCAGCTCGAGCGTGGCCAGACCCTCAGGAGTGCGCAGACCGCGGACCACCGCTCCGCCCCGAGCGCGGAGGAAGGTGGGGTCGCCCGCGCCGTGCCGGAACGTCGAGAGGATCACCGAGACCGCGACCGGCCGGGCGGACCGCCAGATCCGCTCGGACTCGCGCCACGCAGCCGGTGCTCCCGCCGGATCCGTCCTCACCGCGCCAGTGTCGCCCACGGCGCCGACGGCTGGACGCCGGGCGGGGGGCACTGTCGCGGAACGTACACTGGCCGCGGCTCGTTGTGGGCACGTCGCGGGGGCGTTCCCTCCTGCCGACCGATCCCAGCCTCCCCGACCGCTCCGTACTCCCTGGCGTCGACCGCCAGCGCACCGCCCGAAGGACACCGTGGCCAGGAAACCCCCGACCAGCTCGCCCACGTCCGGTTCGACCGCGAAGTCGGCGCGCCCAGGCGCGGGTTCCGGCCGCGCGTCCTCCGGGTCGGACCGCCCCTCCTCGGCCCGCCCGCCCCGGAACGACCCTGGCTCACGCAAGGCGCGGGTCGCGGAGGTCAAGAAGGTGCAGCGCAGCCGCGAGCGCCGAACGGTGCTCATGATCATCGCGGCCTGCTCCGTGCTCGTCCTCCTCCTCGCCGGCGTGATCACCTACGGCATCATCGACGCGCGGAGGAACCAGCCCGACAACCTCATCCTCGCTCTGGGCACCCCCGCCGCCTCGGCCTCGTGCGACGCAGTGACCACCGACGCCGCCAGTGGAAACGCCGACCACGTCGGTGCCGGCACCAACCGGCCCGACGTGACGAAGATCCAGTACTCCACCGTGCCGCCGACCAGCGGGTCGCACTTCGTGCAGCCGGTCCTCGACGGCCGCCAGTTCTACTCGAGCGCCGACACGCCGGCGGTGGAGACCCTGGTCCACAACCTCGAGCACGGGTACACCGTCCTGTGGTACCTGCCCAGCGAGGAGTCGGCCCGCAGCGGTGAGCTGAAGGAGCTGGCCAGCCTCGGCAACAAGGTCGCGCCGGCGCAGGGCAAGTTCATCGTCGCGCCGTGGAACGAGGCCTATGGCCAGTTCCCGAGCGGCAAGAAGTATGCGCTGAGCCACTGGTCGGCGACGACGACCCCGTCGGGACAGGTGACGGCGCAGTCGGGGCACCGCCAGCTGTGCGGTGACCTCTCCGGTGAGGCGGTCATGGCCTTCGTGACCCAGTTCCCGAAATCCGACGCGCCGGAGCCGTTCGGCGCCTGATTCCCGAGCGGCCGCCTCATGGCTCGTCCGACACCGTCTCGGCCGCCTGGTGCTCTCGCTCCGCGCGCGACGCCACCAGATGATGACGACGGGCATACGCCCAACCGCCCGCTGCCGCGAGCACGTCGACGATCGTGACGACGAACCGGGACACGATCGCGACGGCGGTGCCGGCCGACACCGGCATCGCCGACGCGAGGACAAGCGTCAGGATCGCGTCCCGCGCCCCGAGACCGGCGGGCAGGATCACCGTCAGCATGCCGAGCGACCCGGCGAGCGCGTAGCCGGTCAGCGAAGCCAGGGTCGCGCTCGCACCCGTGCCCACGGCGAGCGAGAGGACGAGGATGTGGCCGCCGAAGAGCAGCCAGGCCACGGCATACAGGACGACCGTCGTGAGGACGGCGCGAGCCGACAGCGACTGCTCGAGCGGCGGGCGGCGCAGGACCCGAAGCCCCAGCGCGATCATCCGGTTCAGCAAGGCGGGCCAGGCCAGCACAGCGAGCAACGGCACCGCCAACACCAGCCAGCCGGTGCCGCCGCTGGACTGCCGGAGCAGTAACGGCAGCGCGGGCAGACCGACGAGGATCCCCGTCAGCACCGAAAGGCCGATGGTGACGAGGCTGGCCACGCCGGTCCGGCGCCGCGGCACGTGCAGGTGCGACGCCATGTCGGCCTGGACCAGCACGGTCCAGACCGACCCGGGCAGGTACTTGCCCAGCTGACCCACGAAGAACACACCACCCGCCGGCGCCATGTGCAGCGGCGACCCGAGATCGGCGAGGACGACGCGCCAGCCGAGCATGGTCAGCCAGGTACCGAGCGCCGCGGGTGCGAACGACAGCAGCACCGCGCCGAGGCTGACGCGTTGCAGGTCCTGGCTGATCTCGGTCCAGTTCCGCGTGACGCCCCACACCAGCGCCACGACGACGGCCGCCGCGACGAGGAGGCGGACGGCCGCGAGCGCGCGTGACCGGGTCACGTCGGCGTCACCCTCGAGTCCGCCCGCCGGTCACCGGCGGCGCAGGGTGAGCCGGACCAGCCCGTATGCGGAGCCGGGGATCCGCTCGGGCCTGCCGGCGGCCGCGGTGCCGGCCGCTCGCATCCGGTGTCCGACCTCGCCGTCGAGATCGCCCACCAGGACGAACCCCTGCTCGTGGGCCCGGGCCACCACCGCCCGCACCTCCGCGGGCCCGAGCGCACCTTCGACCCCGGGCCGGCCGAGCGGCAGCGTCACGACGAACAGACCACCCGGGCGCAACGCCCACGCCACCTGGCTGAGCGCCTCGTCGACGTCGGAGTCGTCGCACCCCCCGGGGTGCACCCGCGCGACGACGTCGATCGTCGCCGGGTCGACGTCCAGCACGTCGTAGCGACCGCCCAGCACGGTCAACCCGAGGTGCACCGGTGCAAACCCGCAGGCTCGGGCCCATCGACCGAGCGGCGAGGCCGAGCCCGACTCGTCGACGATCAGCGCCGACCGGGGCTCGCCGTTCGCCGGTGCCCAGTCCGCCACCCGCACCACCGCGACCAGCGCCCCGAGCGCCGCCCAGGCCGCGATCCCGTCGCGGGCGCGGGGCAGTCCGAGCCGTCGCGCCTCGTCGCGGGCCTCGTCGACCTGCCAGCCGTCGGCGAGAACGTCGGTCGGCCGGACCCAGTCGGGCAGGTCCGCTCGGGTCAGGTCCAGCCGGGTGACTCGCCCGGCGGCCAGCCGCCGGGTCGCGGCCAGCGCCCCAGCCCCGAGCCGATGGCTCAGGCCGGTTGACTTCCCAGGGTGGGCTTCCGGCATGTCCGCGGCGGCCACATCGGCTCCGGCCAGCGCCTCGATGGCGCCCAGGTAGGTCGCCCAGGGCGCGCTGAGGGCCGGCGCCGGCGGGTCCGCGGCCGACGACGCCAGGCCGGTTCCGCGGGCTCCGACGGGCTCCGCGGCGGTGAGCGCCGGTATGCGTCGCCGCCGATCAGCGACGTTGCCGACGGCTGCCTCGTCGGTAGTCGCCACGCTCGGCTCCGGGACGAGGTCCGGCCGCTCCGCCGCATACACGCGCATCGCCCCGAGCCGAGTCGCGAGCGGCGCCTCCTCCCGACGGTGGACGAGGACGCCATGGACGCGGCCGAGGAGGGTGCCCAGCAGGTTGCGGCTGGCCGGGCCCGGCCGCGCCGGGAGCAGCCGGTCGCAGAGGACGACGCCTCGGGGCCCGCCGTCGACACCACCGGGCTCGGGGCGGCGGATCCCCGCGCCCTGCAGCAACGCGAGGTGCAGGGGGACCATCAGGGCACCGGTGTGGATGATGACCACCGCGTCGTACGCGCGCAGCCGCCATCCGGTGCGCAGCCAGGTGTCCGGGCGGTTCCAGGCGAGCGACCGGACCGTGCGCGGAAACGGCTCTCCCCCCACGGCGGAGCTCGTCGGAGGCGACCAGGACACGAGCGTGACGTCGTGTCCCGCGCGACTCAGCTGGTGGGCGAGGGCGACCGTGTGCGGCGCCATCCGGCCGGCGGCCGGGTTGGTCGGCCCGACGAGCGCGACGCGGAGGAACGCTGACTGCGGGTCTCGCGAAACGGGCGCGTTCGTGGTCCCTACGACACGGCCCCGCATGGCGCGAGCGTAGCCCGGCGGCTCCGTCGGCTCGCGGCGCCACTCGGATCCCGGATCGTCGCGGCGACGAGTGGCAGAGAGCAGGAGGCGTGGATACGCTCGAGAACCGTTTCTGTCGAGCGAAAGGTGCCCTTGGATGCGATCACTAGCAGCGTTGCCCGTGGCTCTCCTGGCTTCCGCCAGCTTCGTCGGAGGCGGGCTGGGGATGAGCTCGTCGGCCGTCTCGGCTGTCGCACCCTCGGCGGGCGCAGCGCAGTGCATCGCCGACTCCGGCGCCGACTCCGGAGCCACGAACTCCGGGGCGCGCGTGCGGGACGACGTCAAAGGCGCCCAGGAACCCAAGCTGTATCCCGACAACGAGGCGAACGCCTACGGCGTCATCAAGGACTCTCCGCGGATGCCGAACGGGAGCGTCCTCATCCCCACCGT
>DATLPT010000170.1:0-7099 GCA_035535635.1 Lapillicoccus sp.
CCGGCGACGCGAGCTTCAAGACGATCAGTCCCGCTACCGAGGAGGTGCTCGCCGACGTCACGGAGGCGACCGCCGACGACGTCGACCGTGCCGTCAAGGCGGCGCGACAGGCATACCGAGGGGTCTGGGGCCGGATGTCCGGCGCCGACCGCGGCAAGTACCTCTTCCGCATCGCCCGCATCCTCCAGGAGCGGGCCCGCGAGTTCGCCGTCCTCGAGACGCTCGACAACGGCAAGCCGATCAAGGAGTCGCGCGACGTCGACGTCCCGCTGGCCGCGGCGCACTTCTTCTACCACGCCGGGTGGGCCGACAAGCTCGAGTATGCGGGGCTGGTGCCGGCCGGCGCAGGGCTGCCGCGGCCGATCGGGGTCGTCGGGCAGGTCATCCCGTGGAACTTCCCGATCCTCATGCTGGCCTGGAAGATCGCGCCCGCCCTGGCCTGCGGCAACACCGTCGTCCTCAAGCCGGCCGAGACCACGCCCCTGTCAGCCCTGCTCTTCGCCGAGGTGTGCCAGCAGGCCGACCTGCCGCCCGGGGTCGTCAATATCGTCACCGGGGCGGGAGACACGGGCCGCGCGCTCGTCGAGCACCCCGACGTCGACAAGATCGCGTTCACAGGGTCGACCGAGGTCGGCAAGGCCATTGCACGAACCATCGCGGGTACCCGGGTACGCGCCACGCTCGAGCTGGGTGGCAAGGCGGCCAACATCGTCTTCGACGACGCGCCGGTGGACCAGGCGGTCGAGGGCATCGTCAACGGCATCTTCTTCAACCAGGGCCACGTGTGCTGCGCCGGATCCCGGCTGCTGGTCCAGGAGTCCGTGCACGACGAGGTGATCCGGAAGCTCAAGCGGCGGCTCACGACGGTCCGCGTCGGTGACCCGATGGACAAGAACACCGACCTCGGCGCGATCAACTCGGCCGCACAGCTCGACCGCATCCGGGAGATGTCGGGCATCGCGGAGGAGGAAGGGGCCGAGCGATGGAGCCCGCCGTGTGAGCTGCCGAGCCGCGGGTTCTGGTTTCCACCAACGGTGTTCACCGGCGTAGCCCAGACGCACCGGATCGCGCAGGAGGAGGTGTTCGGGCCGGTGCTGTCGGTGCTGACCTTCCGGACGCCGCAGGAGGCGGTCGCCAAGGCCAACAACACGCCGTACGGCCTGTCCGCCGGGGTCTGGACCGACAAGGGCTCGCGCATCCTCTGGATGGCCGACCAGCTCCGCGCCGGCGTGGTGTGGGCCAACACCTTCAACAAGTTCGACCCGACGTCGCCCTTCGGCGGGTACAAGGAGTCCGGCTACGGCCGGGAGGGCGGCCGCCACGGTCTCGAGCCCTACGTCACCCTCGGAGACGTCCAGTGAGCCCGACCGCCACCCGGCCGCCGGCGAGGAGCACGGCGCCGAGCCCCCGGCTCGACGTCCGCAAGACGTACAAGCTGTACATCGGCGGGGCCTTCCCGCGCAGCGAGTCCGGCCGGTCCTACGTCGTCACCGACACCAAGGGCCGGTTCCTCGCCAACGCGGCGCAGGCGTCTCGCAAGGACGCCCGCGACGCCGTCAGCGCCGCCCGGGCCGCGTTTCCCGGGTGGTCCGGCACCACCGCATACAACCGCGGGCAGGTGCTCTACCGCGTCGCCGAGGTCATGGAGGGCCGGTTCGACCAGTTCGTCGCGGAGGTGTCGGCCGCGGAGGGACTGACGGCGGCGCGCGCCCGGGCGACAGTGGCGGCGGCGATCGACCGGTGGGTCTGGTACGCCGGCTGGTCGGACAAGCTGGCGCAGGTCCTCGGCAACCTCAACCCGGTCGCCGGGCCGTATTTCGACATCTCCGCGCCTGAGCCGACCGGCGTCGCCGCGGCCCTCGCTCCTCAGTCCTCGTCGCTGCTCGGGCTGGTCAGCGTGGTCGCGCCGATCGTCGTCTCGGGAAACACCTGCGTCGTCGTCACCAGTGCGACCCGCCCGCTGCCGGCGGTGACGCTCGCGGAGGCGCTGACGACGAGCGACGTACCGGGCGGGGTGGTCAACGTGTTGACCGGTCGGGCCGCCGAGGTCGCGCCGTGGCTGGCGTCGCACCGCGACGTCAACGCCCTCGACCTCACCGGCGCTGCGGACGCCGAGGGCGTCGCCTGGGGCGACCTCGAGGCGGCCGCCGCGGACACCGTCAAACGGGTGCTGCGGCCGGCCGGCACCGGTACAACGGCCGTCGAGCCCGACTGGACGGTGACCCCCGACCTGCGCAGGATCCGCGCGTTCCTCGAGACCAAGACGGTCTGGCACCCCAAGGGCCGGTGACCTTCTCTCGGTTCGTGCTCTGGACGTCACGGAAAACGGGCACGTTCGAAGCACGAACCGGCGGACGGGCGCGGGTCGTCGTGCTCGCTGGTCCCTCAGGTGCCGGGAAGTCGCGGCTCGCCGCCCGGCTGCACGCCGCGTACGGCTGGCCGGTGGTCCGCCTGGACGACTTCTACCGGGACGGCGACGATCCGGCCTTGCCCACTCGCGAGCTGGGCGGGACGACGATCGTCGACTGGGACGAGCCGGCGTCGTGGGACGCCAAGGCGGCGGTGGCGGCGCTCGAGCAGATCGCCCAGACCGGGTCCGTAGCGGTCCCGGTCTACGACATCGCGCGGTCCGCCGCCGTCGGCACCGCCCGGGTGAACGCTCCTCCCGACGCCCTCGTCGTGGCCGAGGGCATCTTTGCGGCCGAGATCGTCCACGACCTGGACGTCGCCGGGATCCTCCACTCGGCGTGGTGCATTCGCCATCCACGGTGGTTGACCTTCGTGCGCCGGCTGGTCCGCGACCTCGCCGAGCGACGCAAGCCGCCGCTCGTGCTGCTCCGCCGCGGTCTGGCCCTGAGGCGGGCGGAGCCGGCCATCGTCGCCCGGATGGAACAGCTCGGGGCGACGTCCGCGACGCCGGCCCAGGTCGAGCGGCGGCTGCGCTCCGTCCTGCGCCCCTTGCCCCGGGCGTGACCGCGAACGGAGACTAAGGGTGTGGGCGACTGGTTCCGCGAGAACATCCTCGACACCGGCCGCCTGCCGCTGTTCTGCTTCTTCGTCGCGTTCCTGCTGACATTCGCGTTCATCCGCTTCTCGGTGCGGATGATCCGCGCCGAGGTGAGCTGGTGGCCCGGCAACATCACTCCCGGCGGACTGCACATCCACCACGTCGTCTTCGGGACCGTCGCCATGGTGGTCGGCGGAGTAGCAGGACTGGCCGTACCTCGGGAACCGGTCGTCTGGCTGGCGAGCTGCGCAGCGCTGTTCGGGATCGGGACGGCGCTCGTCCTCGACGAGTTCGCCCTCATCCTCCATCTCGACGACGTCTACTGGGCTGAGGAAGGACGGTTGTCCGTGGACGCCGTCGCCGTCGCGGCCGGCGTCACGGGACTGCTCGTCCTCGGCGTGGCTCCGGTCATCGCCGACTCCTCAGACCTGGACGACGACAACCCGGTCGTCTTCGCCGTCAGCGTCATCCTCGTCGTCGCCGTCACGCTGGCCCTGGCGGCGGTGACCCTGCTCAAGGGCAAGATCTGGACGGGCCTCTTCGGTCTGTTCGTGCCAGTGCTCCTGGTGGTCGGGGCGATCCGGCTGGCCCGCCCGACATCGATCTGGGCTCGGAACCGCTACCAGCCCACTGCGAGCCGGCCGGGCCGGCCACTCAAGATGGCCCGCGCGGTGCGGAGAGAGCAGCGCTGGCACGAGCCGGTGCGGCGGCGGAAGGTCGCCGTCATGGACGCCGTGGCGGGGGCGCCGGACCGTTCGGCCGCCACGATCGACACGGCCGCCACGGTTCCCGAGCTCGCCGAGGACCACTCCCGCCAGACCCGGTAGAACAAACACCGCCGAGCGCGCCCCTTGATACCTTCTGCGGACGGACACCGTCGTGGCGACGGTGGGCAGAGGCAGGGGTTGTCAGGAGTGCTCGGGAACGTTGCACGGTCGGGAGAGCCGTGAGCGGGTTCGGGCCACCCCCGGGCGCTCCGCTGGAGGAGACGCGCCGCCGCCCACCGGCATACCTTCCACCCGGCGGCCTGACCACCGGAGCGGTCGATCCATCAGTCGGTATGCGAGGCCGCGGCCCCGACCGGGTGCTGCTCGTCACCAGCCACAAGCCCGGGATCATCTCGCTGCGCCCCATGACGCTCGGCGACGTCGTCGACGGCGCGGTCAAGCACATCCGGCGCAACGCCGGAGCGGTGTTCAGCGCCACCCTCGTCGTGCTGGCCATCTCCTCCGTGCCGGCCATCCTCGTGGCGGCGCTCGGGGCGCAGGGTTCCTGGTTCTCGGACCTCGGGGCGGACGCCGTCATCGACCGGACCTCGTTCTTCGGGCTGCTGCTCCTGTTCGGGATCGGGTTCGCCTCACTGTTCCTCGCCGGTGCGCTCTCCTACTCCGTCGGCGAGGCGGCGCTCGGCCGCCGGCCGGGGCTGGCCGAGCTGTGGGCGCAGGTCCGGGGTCAGCTGCTGCCGCTGATCGGCCTGGCCGCACTGCTCACCTTGGGTCTCGCGCTGCCTGCCCTGCTCCTCGTCCTTCTCGTGGCGCTGGCGACCCAGGCGAACTCGTTGCTGGCAGCCGTTCTGACTTCCTTCGCGGGAGGGCTCATGGTCGCGGCCTGGTCGGCCGTCCTGCTCACCCGCACCTGCCTGGCGGGCGCGGCGCTGGTGCTCGAGCGCCGCATGGTCGTCGATGCTCTGAACCGCAGCTGGGCGCTGACCCGGGGTGCGTTCTGGCGGATCTTCGTCCGGCTCCTGGTCGTCGGGCTGCTCTGCGTCGTCGTGTTCTGGGTCGTCCAGCTGCCGCTGCTCGTCGTCTCGTCGGTCCTCGGCGACATCCTCTCGCTCAGCCCGAGCCTCGACGCCATGGTCTCGTCACTGGGGCTGGCCGTGGCCACGCTGCTGTCGATGACCGTCGTGGTCCCGTTCGCCGCGGGGGCGATCTCACTGGTCTACGTCGACCAGCGGATGCGGCTCGAGGGGTTCGATCTCGTGCTCCAGCGGGCCGCCCGGGCGACGGGAAACGGGTCGTGAGCCGCCTCGCGGCCGTGCTCTCAGCCGCTCTTCCCATGGACCTCGACCCCTCGACGGACCAGGCGCGGCAGTGGCTGAGCGACGAGCTCGCGCGCAGTGAGTACCACGACACTCGCTCGCTGTTCCAGCGCCTCATCGACTGGCTCACCGAGCGGCTGGCCGACCTGCAGAGCACTCAGGGCACCGGGGGTGCCAGCTTCCCGCCACTCGTCATCACCCTCGTCGTTGTCCTCCTCGTCGCCGGGATCGCGTTTCTCCTCACCCGAATTCGCGTCGAGAGCAAGGCGGTGACCGAGCGCACGACGCTGCTCGGCGACAGCGTGCTCACCGCGGACCAGCTGCGGCGGGAGGCCGAGCGGGCCTTTGCCGAGAACCGGTTCGGGGACGCGGTGCTCGCGTGGACCCGGGCCATCGCCCGCGACGCCGAGAGCCGGACCCTACTACCCGACGCGCCGTCGATGACCGCCCATGAGGTCGGAACCGCCCTAGCGACCGCCTTCCCGGCCCAGGCGGCGGAGATCGGGCGCACCATCGACCGGTTCGACGCGGTCGCCTACGGCGGTGCGGGGGCCAGCCGGGAGGACGCACTGGCGGCCCGGTCGATCGACGCGGCCCTGCGTGCGGCCAGGCCGGTCATCCCGACGCGGGCCGGCCGCTCCTCGCGCGATGGTGACGGCATGCCCCCGTCCTCACCCGCCGCGGCGGCCGGCACTTCGGGCAACCGACCGGACCCCGTCTGGCTCACCGGAGTGCGGTCATGACGACGGACCTCTGGTCGCGGTCGTCCGAGGCCGCCGGTCCTGACCGGCCGGCCCCGACGACCGCCGGTAGCCCGCCGCCTCCGCGTCGCTGGCGGCGGCGCTGGGTGCTCGTCGCCGTCCTGGCCGCGGCGGTCGTCGGCGTCGCCTTCCTCTTCGTCTCGCAGGGCCCGGGGCCGGCCAGCTCCGCACCGCTGGACCCGCGCAACCCCACCGCGAACGGTGCACAGGCTCTGGCTCGCGTCCTCGAGTCGCAGGGAGTGCGGGTGGCCATCGCCCGCGGGCAGGCCGAGCTCGAACGCGCGGGTGCCGACGCCGACACCACCGTCTTCGTGGCCCGCACCGGTCTACTGGCCGAGTCCACGACGGAGAACCTCGTCGACGTGGCGAGCGCCGCCGAGCGACTCGTCCTTCTGGCGCCGGACCGAACCGTGCTCCGCTACCTGGCGCCCGACGTCACCGTCACCGAGGCCCGCCGTTCCGAGCGCGACCTCGTCGCGACCGACTGCGGCACGAGCGACGTCCGGGCTGGCGAGACGCTGTCCCGCAGCCAGCTGGAGTATCGGTCGAGGCTGGCTGACGGGACCTGCTTCACCCACGACGGGAGCTCGGTCTACCTCTCCAGGGCGCGCCGCGGCAGCATCCCGCCGATGGTCCTCCTCGGCAGCACCTCCGCCCCGGCCAACGACCAGATCACCGACGCCGCTGATGCCGCGATCTTGCTGCGGACCCTCGGCCACTCGAGCCGGGTCGTCTGGTACGTCCCCTCGCGCGAGGACCTCCCGACCGGCGACTCGGGAATCGTCTCGGTCCTGCCCCGGTGGCTCGGACCGGTCCTCGCGCTGGGCGGAGTCGCGTTCCTCGGGCTGGTCCTGTGGCGGGGACGCCGGTTCGGCCGACTGGTTGCTGAGCCGCTTCCCGTCGTCGTGCGCGCCGTCGAGACCACCGAGAGCCGCGGCCGCCTCTACCGGCGCGCCCGCGACGCCGCCCGGGCCGGCGCCACGCTCCAGCTGGCCAGCCGGACCCGCCTCGCCGACTATCTCGGCCTCCCCCGGCCCAGTCCCTGGATCTCGTCCCGCGGAACCGACCAGGCCCTGGTCAGTGCCGTGGCGGCGGCCAGCGGTCGCCGGGTCGACGAGGTCGGCACGCTGCTGCTCGGCCCGCCTCCCGACCGGGACGACCACCTCCTCGGGCTCGCCGCCGAGCTCGCCGCCCTCGAGAAGGAAGTACGCCGCTCATGAGCGACACCCCCGACCAGTCCGCCCCGCCCGCCCCGCCGCCGTCCCTGCCGTCGCCGGCCGCCGACCGGGC
>DATLPT010000171.1:0-14633 GCA_035535635.1 Lapillicoccus sp.
GCCACCGGAAGTGGGAGGCCAGGTCGGCCGGTGCCTTGGTCACCCGGGAGCCGACGATGAACCGCAGCCCGGCCTCGTGCAGCTCCTTGAGATTGGTGGCCGAGAGCATGCCGGCGTCGGCGACCACGACCATGTCGGTCAGGTTGTGCCGGGCTTGGAACGCTTTGATCGTCGGGATAATCGTGGTCGTCTCGGCTTTGTTGCCCTCCCAACAGCCGATCTCCAGCGGGAACCCGGCCCGGTCGACCAGCAACCCGACGACGACCTGCGGGTCCACACGGCGTTCCTTCGAGTAGCCGACCTTGCGCAGGTCGTCTTCCTTCTCAGCCTCGAAGTACAACGTTGTCACGTCATACAGACACAGCGAGACATCCCCGCTGGCCGCGGCGTGGGTGAAGCACGCGGTCGCGATCTGGGCGCGATAGTCGCCGCCGCCGGACCGCGCCAAGCAGCGGAACATCGTCCGTAGCGACGCATGCTCCACGCCGAGCTCATCGAGCACCCGCAGCGAGTCCGCCTTGGACGTTGGCTCCACGATCCGGGCCAACACCAGCTGCTGAAACGCCGCATCGTCCACAACGTCGAACCCCAACCGCGTGTACGCGCTGGACAGGACGTGCCACAGCACCGCCGACCGCTTCCCGGTGATCAGCCCCGACCGGCCCTGCTCGTCGGCGCCGGGAACCTTCAGATCCAGCGCCTGCTGACCGGGCCGCAACCGCGCACGAGCCTGAGCCATCAGCACCGCCAACTCAGCCTCCGACCGGGCCGTCCCCACGTGCTCAATGATCTCGTTGCGCCCGCCTCGACGCTGCGCGATCTGGACCTTCGTGGCGCCCGAGCGGCCAGCCGCCTTCCGAACGAACACCACGGCCCCGAACCTACCGGCCACCGGGGTACGTCAATCAGCTGCTCCTCAAGCCCCTGACCAGCACCAATACCAGCCGGACCGACAATCAGCCCACACGTGGCACGAGTCAGGCCAGGGTCAGGTCGAGGTCGGCGACGAGGTTCTCGAGGACGGCCTTCACTCCGGCAGATCCGTCCACCGGCAGGCCGTAGACGTGCGGTCGCCCAACGGTCACTGCCGCGGCTCCGAGCGCCAGCGCCTTCACCACGTCCGCGCCCGACCGGATCCCACTGTCGAGGATCACCGGGACCGACGTCGACTGCGGCCCGCCCAATGCCGCCACCACGTCGACCAGCGCGTCCACCGACGCGACGGCGCCGTCGACCTGACGCCCACCGTGGTTCGACACGAGGATGCCGGCGACTCCTAGCTCCACCGATCGCACCGCGTCGTCCGGATGGAGAATTCCCTTGAGCAGCACGGGAAGCCGGGTCCGCGACGGCAACGTCTCCAGATCGGACCAGGACAGCGACGGCTTCGAGTAGATCGCGAGGAAGGTCTCGACCGCGGCGCGGGTATGCGGCGAGCGCAGGTTGTCGACGAATCCCCCGGGCACCTCGCGGGCCATCGATGCCAGCGTCCGGACCGCACCCGGAGTCGGTCGCGGACGTGGTCCAGAACCTCCCGAACCGCCGGCGGCAACCCGCGCCGCCACCAGCTCCCGGAATCGCGGATCCGAGGTGTACTGGGCGATCCCGATCCCCCGCGCGAACGGCAGTGATCCGCGGTTGAGGTCCTGCGGCCGCCAGCCCAGCATCGTGGTGTCCAGGGTCACGACCAGCGCAGATGCACCGATGGCCTCCGCCCGCCGGATGAACGAGTCGACCAGTGCCTCGTCGGTCGACCAGTAGAGCTGGTACCAGCGGGGCCCGTCCCCCATCGCCCGGGCCGTCGCCTCCATCGGCGAGGACCCCTGACTGGACAGGATGTAAGGCAGCCCAACGGCAGAAGCCGCGGCTCCGACGAGCTCGTCGGCCCCGCGCCGCACGAGTCCCGCCGCTCCGATGGGAGCCACCAGCAACGGCGCGGGCAGCCGCATACCGAGCAAGGACACCGACAGGTCCCGGGACGAGACGTCGCGCAGCATCCTCGGCACCAGCTGCCACCGGTCGAGAGCCGCGCGGTTGGCTCGCATCGTCGCGCCCTCACCGGCTCCCCCGGCGACGTAGGCCCACGCGTCACCGGACATCGCCCGGCGCGCGGCCCGCTCGAGCTCACGTGAGTCGGTGGGCACCCTGGGCCGGCGACCCAGCGCCCCGGCACGGTAAATCGCGTTCTGCCTCAGCCGCCCGGGGCCCCAGGAATCCGTCGCGCTCATCGGAGCGACGGTACCGGCCACGAGACCCGTCCGACGCCGATGCCAGACTGCGCCCATGACGGCTGTCGAGCTCTCGTCGCGAACGGGTCGCGGCATCGTCGCGGCCGCGGTCCTCGGCTCCGGCATGGCCATACTCGACGGCACCGTCACCACCGTCGCGCTCGTCCGCATCGGCGAGGACCTGAACGCCAGCCTGGCCGACCTGCAGTGGGTCACCAACGGCTACCTGCTCTCGCTCGCCTCGCTGATCCTCCTCGGCGGCAGTCTGGGCGACCGCTACGGCCGGCGGAAGATCTTCGTCCTCGGTGTGCTCGGGTTCGCCGTCACGTCAGCGTTCTGCGGCGTCGCCCAGACCCCGGGCCAGCTCATCGCCGCCCGCGTCCTCCAAGGGGTAGCCGGTGCCCTGCTCACTCCGGGCAGCCTGGCGATAATCGAGGCCACCATCCGGCACGAAGACCGCGCCAAGGCGATCGGCTCGTGGTCGGGGCTGGGCGGCATCGCGGCTGCCAGCGGACCGTTCATCGGTGGCTGGCTGGTCCAGTACGCCAGCTGGCGCTGGGCGTTCTTCCTCAACATCCCGCTCGCGGCGCTTACCGTCCTGCTGGCGGTGCGCACCGTCCCGGAGACCCGGGACGAGGAGGCCGGCCACCGCTTCGACGTTATTGGGGCGGTGCTCGCCACGGTCTCGCTAGCCCTGGTCACCTACGCGCTGATCGAGTACCAGTCGCTCGGCCCCGTCTGGACGACCGTCGTGGTGCTGATCGGCCTGGCGACCGGCCTCGGTTTCGCTGCCGTCGAGCGCTGGGCTGCGAACCCGATGGTGCCGCCGTCACTGTTCACCGAGCGGCAGTTCACCGGCGCCAACCTCATGACGTTCGTCGTCTACGGCGCCTTGGGCGCCGTCTCCTTCTTCCTCACCCTGCAGCTGCAGACGGTGCTGGGGTACGGCCCGCTGATCGCCGGTCTGGCCACCCTGCCGATGACGCTGCTCATGCTGTTCCTCGCCGCCAAGGGCGGCGAGCTCGGAGCCCGAATCGGACCGCGGCTGCCGATGACCGTCGGTCCCATCGTCTGCGCGTTAGGGGTGGCGCTCCTCGCCGGTGTCGGCCAGGGCAGCTCCTACGTAGTCGGCGTCCTGCCCGGTGTCGTGGTCTTCGGGCTGGGATTGTGCCTGCTCGTCGCCCCGCTCACCGCCACCGTCCTGGCGGCGGCGCCCGACCGCTACGCGGGCGCCGCGAGCGGGGTCAACAACGCCGTCGCCCGGGCGGGAAGCCTGCTGGCCGTTGCCGCCCTGCCGGCCGTCGTGGGCTTGAGCGGCCATGCCTACCGCGACGCCGCGGTCTTCACCGCCGCATACCGGACCGCGATGTGGATCTGCACGGGACTGCTCCTCGCCGGCGGGCTGCTCTCGTGGGTGCTCATCCGCAACACCGCGGAGAACGCCCCGCTCGCGCAGGAGCAGGACACGGCCGGCTGACTCGCCCGGGCGGCTGTGCC
This sequence comes from Lapillicoccus sp., assembly GCA_035535635.1. Taxonomy (GTDB): domain Bacteria; phylum Actinomycetota; class Actinomycetes; order Actinomycetales; family Dermatophilaceae; genus Lapillicoccus. Next base: position 3,726 of record DATLPT010000171.1, read on the forward strand.
GCGTGGCAGGATCGACCGCGCCGGCTGCGTCGTCATGACATCAGGAGAACGCCATGTCCAGCACCGCCTCCGTGACCGAGCGCCTCGCCGACTACGGCCAGGACGATCTGCGCCTCGACCTGCGGGGGTGGGACGCGCTGAACTACCTCACCGTCGGCCAGATCTACCTCAAGGGCAACGCGCTCCTGCGCGAACCCCTGGCCATGGAGCACGTCAAGCCGCGCCTGCTCGGGCATTGGGGCACCAGCCCCGGCCTCTCGATGATCTACGTCCTGCTCAACCGGCTCATCAACCGCACCGGCTCCGACTGGTTGTACGTGACCGGGCCCGGCCATGGCGGACCGGCACTGGTCGCCGCCGCATACCTCGAGGGCACCTACTCCGAGGTCTACCCGCACGTCACCGAGGATGCCGCCGGTGTCCTCACGCTGTTCCGCCAGTTCTCCTCTCCCGGCGGGATCCCCAGCCACGTCAGCGTGCAGACACCGGGCAGCATCCACGAGGGGGGCGAGCTCGGGTATGCGTTGGCGCACGCGGGCGGGGCGGCGATGGACCACCCCGACCTGTTCGTCGCCTGCGTCGTCGGCGACGGCGAGGCGGAAACCGGCCCGCTGTCAGGATCGTGGCGGCTGCCGTACTACGTCAACCCGCGCCGCGACGGAGCGGTCCTGCCGATCGTCCACCTCAACGGGTACAAGATCGCGGGACCGACCGTGTTCGGCCGGACCTCCGACGAGGACGTCGAGGCGTACCTCGCCAGCCAGGGCTGGGACCCCGTCGTCGTCGAGGGAAACGACCCGGAGCAGGTCTTCCGCGACCTCTGGGCCGCGCTCGTCCGCAGCTACGGGCAGATCCTCGCCCTGCGCGAGTCCACCCGTGGCGGCGGGTCGAGCGAGCCGGTCCGGCAGACCTGGCCGGCCATCGTGCTGCGCACCCCCAAGGGGTGGACCGGCCCGCACGAGGTCGACGGCGTCCAGGTCGAGGACACCAACCTCAGCCATCAAGTTCCCCTGTCCGGCATCAAGGACAACCCGGAGCACCTGCGCATCCTCGAGGAGTGGCTGCGCAAGTACCGGCCGGAGGAGCTCTTCGACGAGGGCGGCCGCTTCGTCGACGAGCTGCGCGCGCTCGCCCCCGACGGCGACAAGCGGATGTCGGCTACCCCCTTCGCCAACGGCGGACGGCTGCTCGAGGAACTGCCGATCAAGGAGCTGCGGACCTACGCGGTCAACGTCGAGCGTGGCGTCACCGTCCACGAGAGCACCCGCCCGATGGGCGACCTGATGCGAGATGTGTATGCGGCGGACGTCACCGACGACGGCGGCGGGACCTTCCGGCTGTTCTGTCCGGACGAGACGGCCAGCAACCGGCTGCAGGCGGTGTTCGAGGTGACCGACCGGTGCTTCCAGGCGCCGCTCAAGCCGACCGACCAGCAGATCTCCGCGGACGGCCGGGTCATGGAGGTCCTCTCCGAGCACCTCTGCTCCGGCTGGCTCGAGGGATACCTCCTCAGCGGCCGGCACGGCGTCTTCGCAACCTACGAGGCCTTCGCCATGGTGTCCGCGTCGATGTCCATCCAGCACGTCAAGTGGCTCCAGCACGCCCAGGAGCTGCCGTGGCGCGAACCGGTGTCGTCGCTCAACATCCTCCTGACCAGCACCTGCTGGCGGAACGACCACAACGGGTTCTCCCATCAGGGCCCCGGACTGATCGACTCGCTGCTCCCACTCGCCCCTGGCGTCGTCCGAGTCTGGCTCCCGCCCGACGCCAACTCGGGGCTGTCCATCCTGAACCACTGCCTGCGCAGTAAGGACCACGTCAACCTCATCGTCCTCGACAAGCAGTCGCATCTGCAGTACCTGTCGATGGAGGAGGCGGACGAGCTCTGCGCGGCCGGCGCGGGGATCTGGGACTGGGCCTCGAACGTGCCACCACGACAGGAGCCGGATCTCGTCGTCGCCGCCTCCGGCGACGTCCCGACGCAGGAGGCGCTGGCCGCCGTGGAGCTGCTCCGACACTGGTGCCCCGAGCTCAAGGTCCGGTTCGTCAACGTCGTCGACCTCATGGCCTTGCTCCCGGAGGGCGACCATCCGCACGGCTACACCGACGGCGTCTTCGAGAGCCTCTTCACCGAGAGCAAGCCCGTGGTCTTCGCCTTCCACGGCTATCCTCGCGCGGTCCACCAGCTGATCCACGGACGGAGCGCGCCGGGCCGCTTCCATGTCCGCGGGTTCAGCGAGCAGGGCACGACGACGACGCCGTTCGACATGGTCGTCCTGAACCGGATGTCCCGGTACCACCTCGCCATCCAGGCGCTCCGGCACGTCATCGCCCGGCCCCCGCGCTGGCACGAGCTGACCGCCCACTGCAACGACATGCTCGCCAAGCACTCCGCGTACATCCGCGAGAACCTCGAGGACCTGCCGGAGATCCGCGACTGGACGTGGCGCGGCTGAGCCGTGGTCACCAGCGTCTATCTCGCCTCGTCCGAGGGACAGTCGGGCAAGTCGGCCGTCGCCGTCGGCATCCTCGACCAGCTGAGCCGACGGGTCGGCCGGGTGGCGGTCTTCCGCCCCGTCGTGCGGACGCCGGAGGCCGATGACGACCACGTCCTCGACCTGCTGCTCTCGCGCCTCGAACCGGGCGGTGACGGCCCGGCTCCCTTGTCGGCACAGGAGGCGTCGGGGGTGTTCTACGACGACGTCCACCACGACCCAGACGCCGCGATGTCGACGATCGTGGACCGCTACCACGCGGTCGCGAACCGGTTCGACGCCGTGCTCGTCGTCGGTTCCGACTTCACGGATGTCTCGTCGCCGACCGAGTTCTCTTACAACGCGCGCATCGCCGCCAACCTCAACAGCCCGATGGTTCTCGTCGTGTCTGGCCGCGGTAAAACGCCTGACCAGGTGCGCGTCTCCGCTGACATCGCCGTTGATGAGGCGCGCCACCACCACGCCTCGGTGCTCGCCGTCATCGCCAACCGCGTTGAGCCAGCACAGGTTCCTGCGGCGACGGCAGCCCTGGCCGGCGTCGCCGGCGGCGTCCCCGCATACTCGGTCCCGACGGACCCGGTCCTCGACGCGCCGACGGTCCGCGAGCTCTTGGCGGCCGCCCGCGGGACCCTGATCCACGGCCATGACGCGCTGCTGGACCGCGAGTCGTCCGGACTCCTCGTGGCCGCCATGACGATGCCGAACGTGCTCGACCGGCTGTTCGAGGGCTGCGTCGTGATCTCCCCGGCCGACCGTGCCGACGTCGTGCTTGGGCTGCTGCTCGCTTATCGGGCGAAGACGTTCCCGTCGCCGGCCGGCATCGTCCTCAATGGCGGCCTGGAGCTTCCCTCCTCGATCGAACGGCTCGTCAACGGCCTCGACGTGCACGTCCCCGTGATCACGACCACCACCCACACGATGCGCACGGCCGCTGACCTGAATGCGGTGGCCCCCCGTCTCACCCGGTCGTCGGCGCGAAAGGTCGATGCCGCCCTGCGGATTTTCGAGGAACACGTCGACGGCTCGGCTCTCCTCGATCGCCTCGACGTCAGCCCGACGAGCGTCGTGACGCCACTGATGTTCGAGCATCAGCTGATCGAACGGGCCCGCGCGGCAGCGCGGCACATCGTGCTGCCGGAGGGCGAGGAGCCCCGGATCCTCACGGCCGCCGACCAGCTGCTCCGCCGAGGCGTCGTGCGGCTGACCCTGCTCGGGAGCCCCTCCGGCATCCGCGCCTCCGCCGCGCAGCTCGGCCTCGACGTCACGGCCGCCGAGCTCGTCGACCCGCACGACGAACCGCTGCGGTCGCGGTTCGCGGAGGAGTATGCGGCACTGCGGGCCCACAAGGGCGTCACCGCGGAACAGGCCTGGGACGTCGTCGCCGACCCGAGCTACTTCGGGACAATGATGGTCCTCGACGGGCTGGCCGACGGCATGGTGTCGGGGGCGATCCACACGACGGCGCACACGATCCGGCCGGCGCTCGAGGTGGTCAAGACCGCACCGGGCGTTGCCATCGTCTCCTCGGTCTTCCTCATGTGCCTGCCCGACCGGGTCCTCGTCTACGGCGACTGCGCGGTCAACCCCGATCCGACGGCGGAGCAGCTGGCCGACATCGCGGTGTCGTCGGCGGCGACGGCGGCCCAGTTCGGCATCGAGCCGCGGGTCGCGATGCTCTCGTACTCGACCGGCGGCTCCGGCAGCGGCGCCGACGTCGACAAGGTCCGCACCGCGACCGAGCTCGTCCGCACCCGGGCACCGTCACTCTCCGTCGAGGGACCGATCCAGTACGACGCGGCGGTCGACATGGCCGTGGCGGCCACCAAGCTCAAGGACTCCCCCGTCGCTGGGCGCGCGACCGTCCTGGTCTTCCCCGACCTCAACACCGGGAACAACACCTACAAGGCGGTGCAGCGCAGCGCCGGAGCCGTCGCGGTCGGGCCAGTCCTCCAGGGGCTCCGCAAGCCGGTCAACGACCTGTCGCGCGGAGCCCTGGTTCAAGACATCGTCAACACGGTGGCGATCACCGCGATCCAGGCCGAGCGCCCGTCGTGAACGGCTCCTTTACAGGTCAACCGGTCCTCGTCGTCAACGCCGGTTCGTCGTCCCTGAAGTACCAGCTCGTCGATGTCGTCACGGAATCACCCCTCGCCAAGGGCAGCGTCGAGCGCATCGGTGAGCGCAGGTCCACAACCACCCACGAGAGCGGCGGCGAGACGCATACCGATCTACAGAAGATCGCCTCGCACCGCGAGGCGCTGGCCGCAATCGCCGAGGCGTTCCGGCAGTATGGGCCGGCCTACGACGAGGATGGACTCCTTGCGGTCGGTCATCGCGTGGTGCACGGCGGCGACCGGTTCAGCGACCCGGTCGTGGTGACCGACGACGTTCTTGCCGCCATCGAGGAGCTGGAACCCCTTGCGCCGCTTCACAACCCGGCGAACCTCGAGGGCATCCGCGTTTCGCGGGAACGGTTCCCGGACGTGCCGCAGGTCGTCGTGTTCGACACGGCCTTCCACCATGCGATGCCCGCGCACTCGTACACGTATGCGGTTCCCAAGGCGTGGCGTGAGGAACATCTGGTGAGGCGTTACGGGTTTCACGGCACGTCGTTCGCATACGTCTCCAGGCGCGCCGCGGAGGTGCTCGGCCGCGCGATCGAGGACATCAACCTTGTCGTCCTCCACCTCGGCAACGGCGCCAGTGCGGCGGCCATCGCTGCTGGGCGGAGCGTCGACACCTCGATGGGCCTCACCCCGCTGGAGGGGCTGGTGATGGGAACCCGGTCGGGCGACATCGATCCCGGGTTGTTCTCCTTCATGGTGCGCACCGGGATGTCGGCGGACGCCGTCGACGCCGCGCTCAACCGGGAGAGCGGCCTCAAGGGACTAAGCGGTACGAACGACTTCCGCGAGGTCGACGAGCTCGTGGCCGCGGGCGACCCGGACGGGAAGCTCGCCTTCGACGTCACCGCATACCGCCTGCGCAAGTACGTCGGAGCGTATGCGGTCGCGCTCGGCCGGCTCGACGCACTGGTCTTCACGGCGGGCATCGGGGAGCACGCGCCGCGGCTGCGCGCTGCGGTGTGCGACAGACTGGGGATCCTCGGGATCGAGCTCGACAAGGAGGCGAACCTCGCGCCGGGCGGCGGCGAGCGCCGCATCTCGACGGAGGCCAGCCCCGTCGCGGTCCTGGTCGTCCCGACCAATGAGGAGCTTGAGATCGCTCGGCAGGCAGCGGCTCTCGTTACGGCCTGACCGCGACCGACTTGTGGCGAGGGCTCAGCGCTCGTACCAGGCGACCAGCTGAGCGCGCCCCAGCGTGTGAAAGAAGAGGTTGAACCCGAGCACGGCGGGCGACGCGTCGGCCACGTCCAGCGTCTCGACGTCGACCGCGTGCACGACGACGAAGTAGCGGTGCGGCCCGTGTCCCTCGGGCGGACCCGCACCGATGAACTGCCGGTTGCCGGAGTCGTTGCGAAGCTGCACCGCACCCTCCGGGAGTCCCGAACCGGTCTCGTCGCCGGCGCCCGTCTCGAACGACGTCGTCGACACGGGGACATTGGCCACCGCCCAGTGCCAATAGCCGGACGCCGTGGGCGCATCCGGGTCGTAGATCGTCACCGCGAAGCTCTTGGTCTCCGCCGGGAACCCCGACCATGACAGCTGCGGGGAGATGTCCTTGCCGCCGGCACCGAGGATGTCGCTCACCTGGTCGTTGCCGAGCTTCTCACCTTCGGAGACGTCTGTCGACGACACGGTGAAAGAAGGCACTTTCGGCAGGGACGCATACGGGTCATAGGTCTCCTGGGGCATAGCCGCACCGTAGCCCGACCGTCGACGCTCACGCGAGCCGGGTGAGAACCTCCAGGGCACGGTCACCGTGGACGCTCGCGCTCGTCCCCGACTGGATCACCTCGACGATCCGCTGGCGCTCCTCGATGACGAAGGTCACGCGCTTCACGCCGGCCAGGAACCGGCGACGCACCCCGTAGGCGTCGGCAACGGCTCCGTCGACGTCGGTCAGGAGAGGGAAGTCGAGCTGCTCGCTCTCGGCGAAGAGCTCGGTGAAAGTGAGGTCGTCGATCGAGATGCCGACCCGGTGTGCGCCAGCCTCCGCGAAGCGCATGACGAGGTCCCGGAAATGACCCACCTCGCGCGTGAAGCCGCCGGACCCTGGGGTGGGCAGGAAGAAGAGGACGACCGGACCGCGCAGCAGCAGCTGGCTCAGCTCCTGGTCCTTGCCCGCTTGGTCGGGCAGGAGGAAGTCGGGCGCTCTGGCTCCGGCGACGAGCGTCTTCATGGCGGGTCTTCGGGACAAAGCCCCGGTCGGATTGTCCGGCCGGTCAGCATTCGCCCGACGGCCCATTCGGGCTTCGGCGGCTCACTTATCCTGCGCGAGTGACCTTCTTCCGGGACCTGCGAGCGCTCCTGCGCTTCCGCGGGTTCCGGCGCCTGTTCGCCGTGAGACTGGTGTCCCAGTTCTCGGACGGCGTCTTCCAGGTCGCGCTCGTGTCCTCCGTGCTGTTCTCGCCCGAGCGGGCCCCGACGGCGTCAGCCATCGCCGCCGGGTTCGCCACCGTGCTGCTGCCCTTCTCGGCACTCGGCCCGTTCGTCGGCGTGTTCCTCGACCGGTGGTCCCGCCGGCTGACCCTGATGGTCAGCAACCTCATCCGAGCGGTGCTGCTCGTCGTCGTCGCGCTCCTCGTCAGCCGCGACAGCATGGGCGTCCCGTTCTTCGCACTGGTTCTGGCCGCGTTCTCGGTCAACCGCTTCTTCCTGGCCGGCCTCTCCGCCTCGCTCCCCCACGTGGTCGACCGCGACCGGCTCGTCACCGCGAACTCCGTAGTCCCCACCTGCGGGTCGATCGCCTACCTGCTCGGCCTCGGCGCCGGCGGCGGCCTGCACGCGGCGACCGACTCCGACCCGGCCGTGATCGTCGCCGCCGCGGGCCTGTACGTGCTCGCCGCGGGCGTCGCATACCTGCTGCCGTTCCTCGGACCCGACCTCGAGGAGGCCGGCGAGGACGTGAAGGAGGCTCTTCGCAACGTGGTCCGCGGCCTGGTCGACGCGGCGCGCCACCTTCCGCGGCTGGCGCGGCTGGCCCTCACCGTCGTGTCGGCCGCCCGCCTTCCTTACGGGATGATGATCGTCGGTCTGGTGCTCCTCTCCCGCCATCACCTCGCCAACGGCAACCCCGGTGGCGGGCTCGCCGGAGCCGGCATCGCGGTCGCCGCGTCCGGCATCGGGTTCGGAGCCGCGGCGGTCCTCACGCCGACGATGACGCACCGGATCGGGCTGCGACGGTACATCACCGGCCTCGCCCTGCTCGGGACGGTGATGCAGCTCTTCCCCCTCTCGCTCTTCACCCAGTGGGCCATCGCGGTGTCGGCCTTCGGGCTGGGGCTGACCACGCAGGGCATCAAGATCTGCGTCGACACCACGCTGCAACGGGTCGTCGGCGACGTCTTCCTCGGACGGGTCTTTTCGATCTACGACGTCCTGCTCAACGTCGCGCTCGTCGTCGCGACCGTGATCGCCGCGCTGATCCTGCCGCCGGACGGGCGCTCGGTCGGCGTCCTCGCGGCTGCGGCGGTGTGGTACCTCGTCATCGCGGTCGTCGTCGCGCGGTACTGGCCGCGACGCGCGGACCGGCCGGTGACCGAGCGGGTTCACTAAGGTCGTGGCGTGGTCGCCGTTCCCGCTCTCGAGCGCGTCACGGCCACGCGGTACGTCACCCCGCTGCGAGAGGGCGGTTCCCTGCCGGGGCTCGTCGAGGCGGACGACGACGGGATCTACGTGCTGAAGTTCCGCGGCGCCGGGCAGGGGGTCAAGGTCCTCGTCGCGGAGATCCTCGTCACCGAGATCGCCCGGCTGCTGGGCATCCCCGTCCCGAGACTTGCGCTCGTCGCCCTCGACGCCCAGATCGCCAAGTACGAAGCCGACGAGGAGGTCCAGGACCTGCTCACGGCGAGCATCGGTCTCAACCTCGGGGTCGACTTCCTGCCCGGCTCGTTCGGGTACGACGGCTCCGCGCCGCCCCCCGAGGACGCGGCCGCCCGGATCGTCTGGCTCGATGCGCTCACCGCGAACGTCGATCGCACCTGGAACAACCCGAACCTGCTGCTCTGGCACCGCCGCACGTGGGCCATCGACCACGGCGCGGCCCTCTACTTCCACCACGGCTGGGCCAGCCGGGAGCCGGACCCCGTGCGATTCGCGGCCCAGGCCTTCGACGTCTCCACCCACGTCCTCCGTGAGGTGGCCGGCGATCCGGCCGCCCGGCACGACGAGCTCTCGGCGCAGCTGACCCCGGCCATGCTGGCCGCCGTCGTCGAGCTGGTCCCCGAGGAATGGCTGGAGACCACGCCCTGGCTCCCCGACGCGACGGCGGTGCGGTCCGCCTACCTGGAGATGCTCCTCGCCCGCCTGGCCAACCCCGGCGGCTGGCTCCCCGCGGTGGCCTCGTGATCGGGTACCAGTACGTCACCGTGCGCTGCGTCCCGCGGGTCGAGCGCGATGAGTTCCTCAACGTGGGAGTCGTTCTGTATGCGCAGAGCGTCGACTTCCTGGAGTCGGCCCACCACCTCGACGAGGCGCGGCTGCGGGCGCTCGCGCCGGACCTCGACCTCGGCACCGTCGAGGACATGCTGTGCACCGTGCAGGCGGTATGCCGCGGGGACAGCGGCCGCGGGCTGCCTCACCTGGAGGGGCTCGGACGCCGTTTCGGCTGGCTGACCGCGCCGCGGTCCACGATCGTCCAGCCCAGCGCGCGACACGGCGGCCTCTGCCACGACCCAGCGGTCGAGCTGCACCGGCTGATGGCGCTGCTCGTCCGGCCGTGACCCGCCGGGAGTGGTCCGCCCGTCTCACCGGGTGAACAAACGGGCCGTCCAGAACCGGTCGGACGGTGATGATGAGGGGAGGTTGACACCGTTTGCGGGGGGTTCGCGCATGGCCATCGATGAGCACCAAGCTCAGCCGACCGAGGACCAGCCGGCTCCCGTCGCGGGCCGCGCCTACACCGGCCGCCACGAGCTGATCCGGCAGCGCGGTCCATGGCCGGCGCTCTGGGCGCTCGTCCTGGGCTTCTTCATGATCCTCGTCGACTCGACGATCGTCTCGGTGGCGACGCCGGCGATCATCCGAGGACTTCAGGCCGACGTCAACTCCGTCATCTGGGTCACCAGCGCGTACCTCCTGGCGTATGCGGTTCCGCTCCTTGTCACGGGACGGCTGGGCGACCGCTTCGGTCCGAAGTACGTCTACCTCGGGGGGCTGACGCTGTTCACGGCCGCATCGCTGTGGTGCGGGCTGACCGGGACGATCACCGGGCTGGTCGTCGCGCGAATCGTGCAAGGCCTGGGCGCCTCGATGATGACCCCGCAGACCATGGCCGTCATCACGCGGACATTCCCAGCCGGGCAACGCGGACAGGCCATGTCACTCTGGGGCGCGACCGCCGGCGTGGCCACGCTGGTCGGCCCGCTCCTGGGCGGCCTACTTGTCGACGGGCCCGGCTGGCAGTGGATCTTCTTCATCAACGTCCCGGTCGGCCTGGTCGGGATCGTCCTCGCCGCGCGGCTGGTCCCGCGGCTGGAGACGCGCAGTCATTCCTTCGACCTCGTCGGCGTGGCGCTCTCGTCCATCGGCATGTTCTGTCTCGTCTTCGGGATCCAGGAGGGCGAGACCTACGACTGGGGCACGATCACCGGCTTCATCTCGGTGCCGCTGCTCATCGGCGTCGGCCTGGTCGTGCTCGGCATCTTCGTCTGGTGGCAGAGTCGGGTGCGCACCGAACCATTGGTGCCGCTGTCGTTGTTCCGCGACCGCAACTTCTCGCTGTCCAACGCGGCCATCGTCACGGTCGGGTTCGCCATCACGGCGATGGCGTTCCCGTTCATGCTCTTCACCCAGGCGGTGCTGGGCTACTCGCCGACCCAGTCCGCGCTGCTGCTCGTCCCCATGGCGCTGCTGTCGGGCGGTCTGGCGCCAGTGGTGGGCCGGTTCGTCGACACGGTGCACCCTCGGTACATCACGACCGGCGGCTTGCTGCTCTGCTCGGTCTCGCTGTTCTGGGTGAGCCGGATGATGAGCCCGGACGTCGCGGCCTGGCAGCTGCTCCTGCCGATGGCGCTGCTCGGCGTGGCGAACGCCGGCATGTGGGCGCCGCTCGCGACCACCGCGACCCGCAACCTGCCTCCGCAATCGGCCGGCGCCGGCGCCGGGATCTACAACACGACCCGCCAGGTCGGAGCGGTCCTCGGCAGCGCCGCGGTCGCCGCCGTCATCGAGGCGCGGCTGGCGGCGAACCTCGGCGCGGCCGGCGAGTCGATGGGCGGTTCGTCAGGGGCTGCGTCTGGCGCGGCCGGGGCGGGCCTGCCTCCTCAGATCGCGAGCGGGTTCGCCTCAGC
>DATLPT010000172.1:0-3767 GCA_035535635.1 Lapillicoccus sp.
CGTGCTCTGTCGCTCAGGCGCCGGTCGCCTCGGCGGCGTTGCCCCGACCCCGCCGCAGGTACGCATACCCGATCAGGCCGAGCACGATCCCGGCGACGCAGCACCAGGGCCACCAGGAGCGGGACCCCTCGTGGAGGCTGGGGACCACGAGGACGACCACCAGCGCGACGGCCCAGAGTCCCATCCCGATCTCCACGATCCGGGTCATCTGGACCGAGACCGGCTGCAGCTCGTCGGCCGTCGGCCCTCCCGGCACCTCCCCGCTGATCATCCCGCCAGCCTAGACACACCCGCGAATCGTCATCGTGCCGAAACCTGGCGCCACTACCGTCGGCGCCATGGCGAAGACCCAGACGGCGCCGTCCCCGGCTCCGGGCCCCGGCGGAACCGGCACGCTCGACCGCTTCTTCGAGATTTCCCAGCGCCGCTCGACGGTCACCCGCGAGCTCCGCGGAGGCCTCGTCACGTTCTTCACGATGGCCTACATCGTCGTGCTGAACCCGCTCATCATCGGCACCCAGGCGGACAGCACGGGCGGTTTCCTCGGCGGCGGCGACATCGGCCGGGCCAAGCTCCTCGTGGCGGCGGCCACGGCGCTCGTTGCCGGCGTGATGACGATTCTCATGGGCGTCGTCGCGAACTACCCGCTGGCGCTCGCCACCGGGCTCGGCCTCAACGCGTTCGTGGCGTTCGGCATCGCCAAGCTGCCGGGCATGACGTGGCCCGACGCGATGGGGCTGGTCGTCATGGAGGGCATCATCATCACGATCCTCGTCCTGACCGGTTTCCGGAGGGCGGTGCTCCGCGCCGTGCCGACGCAGCTGAAGACCGCCATCTCGGTCGGCATCGGCCTGTTCATCGCCTTCATCGGCCTCGTCGACGCCGGCGTCGTCCGCAAGCCCACCGGACCGGTTCCGGTCGAGCTCGGCATCGGCGGACTTCTGTCGGGCTGGCCGACGGTCGTCTTCATCGCCGGCTTGTTGGCGATCATCGCCATGCTCCTGCTGCGCGTGAAAGGCGCCATCCTTCTCGGCATCGTCGGCGCGACGATCCTCGCCATCATCATCGAGGCCATCTTCCACGTCGGCAGCCAGACCGACGCGACGGGCCAAGTGGTCAACCCGACCGGCTGGGGGCTCAACGTCCCGAACCTGCCCAGCAGCATCGTCGACATCCCCGACTTCGGTCTGCTCGGCCAGTTCAGTCTCCTCGGCTCCTTCAGCAAGATCGGGTTCGTCGCCGCCGCCCTGCTGGTCTTCACGCTCATGCTGGCCGACTTCTTCGACACCATGGGCACGATGGTGGCGATCGGCGCCGAGGCCGGCCTCCTCGACAAGGAGGGTGACCCGCCGAACTCGCAGCGCATCCTCACCATCGACTCCCTCGCCGCGGTCGCCGGCGGCGCGGCCAGCGTCAGCAGCAACACGTCCTACATCGAGTCGGCGTCCGGCGTCGGCGAGGGCGCGCGGACCGGCCTGGCCAGCGTCACCACCGGCGTGTTGTTCCTGCTGGCGACCTTCCTCGCGCCGCTGGTCGCGATCGTCCCGTACGAGGCGGCGACCCCGGCCCTGGTCATCGTCGGGTTCTTCATGATGCAGCAGGTCAAGGGCATCTCCTGGGACGACCTCGAGATCGCCATCCCGGCGTTCCTCACCATCGTGCTGATGCCGTTCACCTACTCGATCACCGCCGGCATCGGCGCGGGCTTCGTCACCTACGTCTTCATCAAGCTCATCCGGCGCAAGGCGCGGATCATCCACCCGCTGATGTGGCTGGTGGCCGGCCTGTTCGTCGTCTACTTCGCCCTCGACCCGATCAAGGCGGTGCTCCACATCGACTGACATCTAGGGTGGCCGGCGTGAGGCAGCCGACCGTGATCCAGCTGACCCCGCACCAGCGCCTGACCGTGCTGGAGTCGACGCCGGAACGGCTCGTCGTCGAGTCGTTCTGGGAGGCCACAGCCGGCGACCCGCTCCGGCACTGCCATCCCACGCAGCGCGAGGACTTCGAGGTGCTGGAGGGCCGGCTCCGGGTCCTCCGCGACGGCCGCACCGAGGTGGTCGAGGAGGGCGGCCGGTTCTCGGTGGCGCCCCTGGTCGTCCACGGGATGACGTCCGACGGTGTCGTGACGCGGGCCCGGTGGGAGATCACCCCGGCTCTCGAGACCGAGGCGATGTTCCGTGGTCTCGCCGCCGCGAGAGGCCGCCTCGCCCAGCTGCGCGTGCTCGCTCGACACCGGGGCGAGATGCGCCTGGCGTCGCCGCCGGAGGCGGTCCAGCGGGTGCTGCTCGGCGTGGTTCGACTGCTGCCCGGCGGCTGACCGACGGGGTATGCGGCGCGGCGCGCACGCATACCGAAATAGTTAGCCGAAGTAATGAGTTATGCTAACTAACGATGGTGTCGACGACCTTGAGCCCACAGCAGCTGACCCGGATGGCCACTGATCTCCGTCTGGCCTGTATGCGGATCAGTCGGCGGGTGCGCTACGAGTCGAGCCACGACGTGGCGCCGCACCAGTTCTCGGTGATGTGCCGTCTCGAGGAGGCGCCGCGAACGCCTGGTGAGCTGGCCGAGATCGAACGGGTCGCCAAGCCGAGCATGACCCGCACCGTGGGAGCGCTCGTCGACCGCGGCCTCGTGCTCCGTCAGGACGACCCGCTGGACGGACGTTCGGTGATCCTCTCCCTCAGCGAGGACGGGCGCCGGTCGGTGAAGGCGATCCGCCGCAGGCGCGACGCCTGGATGGCTAGCCGGGTCGCGCGGTTGACCCCCGAGGAGCAGGACGTCCTCGCTCGCGCGACCGAGATCCTCGCCAAGGTGGCAGGGGAGTGAGCCCGACCTTCGCCTCCCTCGCCGTCCGGAACTACCGCATCTTCGCGTCCGGGTCCGTCGTCTCCAACGTCGGCACCTGGATGGGTCGCGTCGGCCAGGACTGGCTGGTCCTCACCCAGCTGACCGACCACTCGGCAAGCGCCTTGGGCATCGTCACGGGCCTGCAGTTCCTGCCGTTCCTGCTCATGGCGCCGGTGACGGGCATGATCGCCGACCGGTTCAGCAAGCGGCACATCCTCATGACGACGCAGTCGTTCCTCGGCCTGTCGGCGCTCGCGCTGGCCGCGCTGACGCTGACCGGGCACGTGGAGCTGTGGCACGTCTACCTCATCGCCCTTCTCCAGGGCGTCGCGACCGCCGTGGACAACCCGGCCCGCCAGTCGTTCGTGTCCGAGATGGTTTCCAAGGACCGGCTCGCCAATGCGGTGGCGCTCAACAGCGCCTCGTTCAACGCCGGCCGCCTGGTCGGACCGGGTCTCGCCGGCCTCGTCATCGCCGCCCTCGGCACCGGGTGGGCGCTGCTGGTCAACGGGCTGTCGTTCGGGTTCGTCCTCGCGTCACTTCTGGCGATGCGGGTCCGGGACCTCACGCCGGCGCCCCGCGCTCGCGGCGAGCGGCAGATCCGGCAGGGCCTCGCCTACGTCCGGAGCCGGCCCGACGTTCTGCTCGTCCTGGCGCTGGTGTTCGTCCTCGGGACGTTCGGGATGAACTTCCAGATCACCACGGCGCTGATGGCCACCCAGGAGTTCCACGAGGGCCCGACCGAGTACGGCATGCTCGGCTCGATCATGGCCATCGGCTCGCTGGCCGGCGCGCTGCTCGCCGCCCGCCGGAAGACGCCACGCCTCCGGGTGCTGTTCGTCGCGCTGGCCGGCTTCACCGTCGCGACGGCTGTCGGCGCGCTGGCGCCCACCTACGAGGTGTTCGCGCTCGCC